>DATFZP010000161.1:0-10300 GCA_035314405.1 Solirubrobacteraceae bacterium
TGCTGCAGATCCTCGAGGACGGCCGCCTGACCGACGCACAGGGTCGCACGGTCGACTTCCGCCACGCGATCGTGATCATGACCTCGAACATCGGCGCCGCCGAGATCGCGCGCAACACGCCGCTCGGCTTCGCGGTGTCCGACGACGAGACGGGGATCACCTACGAGGACATGAAGAACCGGATCATGGGCGAGCTGAAGAAAGTGTTCCGGCCGGAGTTCCTCAACAGGATCGACGACGTGATCGTGTTCCACAAGCTCCAGAAGGAGGAGATCAAGCAGATCGTCGAGCTCCTCCTGCTGAGGATCCGCGAGTCGATGGCCGAGCGGGAGCTGCAGCTCGAGCTGACCGAGCCGGCGAAGGACCTGCTCGTCGAAAAGGGCTGGGATCCGTCGATGGGAGCGCGTCCGCTGCGGCGGGCGATCCAGCGCTACATCGAGGACCCGCTCGCCGACTTCGTCCTGCGCGAGCAGCTCACGCCGGGGGCCACCGTGGTCGTCGACCCGGACGAGGAGGGGGGCGAGGTGCGCCTGTCGATCGTCAAGCCGAAGAAGCAGAAGACCCCAGTGGGAGTGGGCGCCGAAAGCGCCCCCGAGGAGGACCTCGCCGAGGGCGCGGTCGCCTCCGCGGACGACCCGCCCGGCGAGTCCTAGGCCGAGTGGTCAGCTGATTGCAGGCGCGCCCCGGCGCGAGCGCGGCGGGCGCTCGAGTCGTCCCCGGCGACCCGTACGCTGGCATGCATGGGGACTGCCACCGTCCACGTGTGCTCGGAGTGCGGGTTTCACTGCGCCCAGTGGCTCGGGCAGTGTCCTGGGTGCGAGGCGTGGAACACGCTTCTGCCCGAGCGCCCGCGGGCGGCGGGCGCCGGCGCGGGGGCACGTGGTCGCTTCCGGCGCGCGGCGCAGGGCGGCCCGGGTGCCCGGGGATCGGCGCCGCGCCCGCTCAGGGAGGTCGGGGCGCAGCCGCTGCGGCGGTTGCCGACGGGGATCGGGGAGCTCGACCGGGTGCTCGGCGGCGGCCTGGTTCCCGGCTCCCTGGTGCTTCTCGGGGGGTCTCCGGGAATCGGCAAGTCGACGCTCACGAACATGGTGCTGGGACACCTCCAGGGCGCGGGGCGAAAGACCCTCTACGTCAGCGGAGAGGAGTCGGCGGAGCAGGTCAGGCTGAGGGCGGAGAGGCTCGTGGTCGGCCGCTCGAGCTCGGCGCTGGAGGTGCCCGTCCTCGCCGAGACCGATCTCGAGAGCATCCTTCAGACCCTCGCCGGCGATCCCCCCGACGCCTGCGTGATCGACTCCGTGCAGACGCTCAACTCCTCGGAGCTCTCCGGCGCCCCCGGCTCGGTCGGGCAGGTGCGGGAGGTGGCGGGGAGGATCATGGCGCTGGCCAAGGAGAAGGGCGTGGCGGTGATCCTCGTGGGACACGTCACCAAGGACGGAGCGCTCGCCGGCCCGCGTGTGCTCGAGCACCTCGTGGACTGCGTTCTGCAGTTCGAGGGCGAGCGGGAGCGGCCCTATCGAGAGCTGAGGGCCCTGAAGAACCGCTTCGGTTCGACCAACGAGGCGGGCCTCTTCGAGATGCGCCAGGGTGGGCTCGTGGAGGTGCTGGACGCCTCCGCACGATTCGTCGCGGAGGCCACCCGAGCCCCCGGGAGCGTCGTCCTGGCGGCGATGGAGGGCTCGCGGCCGCTGCTCGTGGAGGTCCAGGCGCTGGTCGCCCCGTCCGAGCTCGAGCAGCCCCGCAGGGTGGTCTCGGGGCTCGATCGCAACAGGCTCGCGCTCGTGCTGGCGATCCTCTCCCGTCACGGACGGCTGGCCACCGGCGCCTGCGACGTGTTCGTGAACGTCGTCGGGGGGGTGCGCGTGGACGAGCCGGGGTGCGACCTCGCGGTGGCGCTGGCGGTGGCCGGGGCGAGCCGTGGGGTGGCGCTGCGGGGCTCGCCGCGAGCCTGCTTCGGCGAGCTCGGCCTGACGGGGGAGATCCGCTGGGTCGGCCACCCCGAGCGCCGCCTCCAGGAGGCCGCCAAGCACGGCCTCTCCGAGGTGATCGCCCCGCCGGGAAGCGGGGCGCCCGCACGCGAGGCGGCGACCCTGCGCGAGGCGCTCGCCGCCGCGCTGCCGGGCCCGGCCGGCGCCCGGGCGGGGCCCGTCGTCGATCGCCCGGGCTCTCCGGTGGCGCTCGTCGGCGAGACGGCCGCGCGCGGATAGTGACGAGCGTCACTTCTCGCGGGCCGCCCGGGGGCCGAGGCCCGCACGAGCGTCCACGGCTGGGTGTACGAGGCGCTAAAGGAATGCTAAATGCCGTAGAATTGGACATCGTGCCACCACGATCCGGCGAAGATTTCGACACCGAGGTAGGACCGGATCCGGGGCTGATGAGGGCGCTGGAGATGATCGCGCCCGGGACCGCACTGCGGGAGGGCATCGAGAGCATCCTCAATGCCCGCACCGGTGGGCTGATCGTGATCGGGGAGCCCGAAGACCTCAGCTTCCTGAACTCCGGGGGGATCAAGCTTGACATCGATTACACCCCCGCGTTCCTCTACCAGCTGGCGAAGATGGACGGGGCGATCATCCTCAACGCCAACGCGACGAAGATCACGATGGCGAACGTCCAGCTGATGCCCGACCCCACGATCCTCTCCCACGAGACAGGCACCCGCCATCGCACGGCGGAGCGGGTCTCCAAGCAGACCGAGGCGCTCGTGCTCGCCGTCTCCCAGCGGCGGGAGGTCGTCTCCGTGTACGTGGACGGTGTCAAGTACATCCTCGAGGACATCCCGGTGGTGCTCGCCAAGGCCAACCAGGCGCTCGCGACGCTCGACAAGTTCCGGACCCGCCTGGACCAGGTGTCCACCCGTCTGACCGCGCTCGAGTTCGAGGGGGGGACGACGCTGCACGACGTGCTCACGGTCCTCCAGCGCTCGGAGCTCGTCACGCGGATGGCCGTGGAGATCGAGCGCTACATCGTGGAGCTCGGCAGCGAGGGCCGCCTGATCGAGATGCAGCTCGAGGAGACGATGGTGGGGGCGGCCGCCGAGAAGTCGGCGCTCGTGCGCGACTACATCGCGGCCTATTCCGACGAGGCCGTCGCGTCGGCGCTCGAGGAGATCGGGCGCCTGGCCCACCAGGATCTCCTCGACTTCGGCCGGCTCGCGGAGCTGCTCGGATACGACCGCAAGCTGAACACTCTCGACTACCCCGTCTCCCCCCGCGGCTACCGCGTCCTCGGGCGCATCCCAAGGCTGCCGAAGGTGGTCGTCTCGCAGATCGTCACGGAGTTCGGGGGGCTCGACGAGCTGCTCGCCGCCGCCGACGCCGAGCTCGAGGCGGTGGACGGGGTGGGGGAGATCCGGGCGAAGGACATCCGCGAGGGGCTCCGCCGGCTGCAGGAGCTCAACCTCGTGGACCGCTACCTACAGACTTGAACCAAGGGCCGCCGAACGGCTGGTCGCAACAAAAGGAGGACACCATTCCGCCCCAAGCAACTGAAGACGCAGACCTGACAGAGGACACGGTGGTCACCCGCGAAGTCGAGTACATCGAGTTCGAGTTGGGCGACCATGTCGTCTATCCCCATCATGGCGCGGGGAAGGTGATGAAGAAGGAGGACATGGAGATACTCGGCGAATGTCGCGAGTACCTCACGATCAAGATCCTCCACAACGACATGACGGTGAGAGTGCCGACCGAGAACGCCGCGCTCGCGGGCCTGCGCCGGGTGATCGACGAAGAGACCGTTAAGAAGGTCCTCGATGTCCTTCGGGACGAAGTCTCCGAGATGCCGAAGAACTGGAATCGACGGTTCAAGCACAACCGAGACAAGATCAAGACCGGCGACATCTACGAGCTCGCGGAGGTTGTCCGGAACCTCTCTCTCCGGGAGAGCGAGAAGGGCCTCTCCACGGGGGAGAAGCAGATGTTCACCCGTACCAAGAAGATCCTCGCCTCCGAGCTGATGTATGCGCTCGACAAGGATGAGGAAGAGGCCGAGAACTACCTCGATGAGCTTCTCGCCGACTCGGCCACCAGCCAGCTGGCGATGGCCGGCGCCGAGTAGCGAGACCTTCGCGCACGCGGCACAGTCCGCAGTGGTCCAGTTGCCGCGTGCGCGAGCGTCCCAGACGGAATGACCGTCGCGCTGATCGTCGCAGCGGGGAGCGGTGATCGCCTCGGAGCCGATCGGCCCAAGGCGCTCGTCGAGGTGGCCGGTCGCCCGCTCGTGCAGTGGAGCGTCGACGCGCTCAGCGCGGTCCGGGGGCTGCGACGGATCGTGGTCGCGCTGCCGCCGGGAGCGAGGGTGCCCGCGGCGCTCGCGGGCGCCGAGGGCGTGGAGACCGTGGAGGGGGGAGCGGTGCGCTCGGACTCCGTGCGACGGGCGCTGGCGCGTGCGCCGGACGCCGACACCGTGCTCGTCCACGACGCCGCCCGCCCGCTGCTGAGCACCGAGCTGGCCGAGCGGGTGATCGCGGCGCTGCTCGCCGACGATCAGGCGGCGGCGGCGATCGCCGCCGCGCCGGTGACCGACACGGTCAAGCGAGTGAACGCCGCCGGGGTCGTCCGCGAGACGCTCGACCGCAGCGCCCTGTGGGCGGTGCAGACGCCCCAGGTGTTCCGTCGCCCGGCCCTCGAACGGGCGCTGCACGTGCCCGCGCGGGAGCTCGCCCTCGCCACCGACGACGCGTGGCTGATCGAGCGCCAGGGAGGCCGGGTGCTCGTGGTGAGGGCGAGCGAGGAGAACCTCAAGGTCACCACCCCCCTGGATCTGCGGGTGGCCGAGCTGCTACTCGCCGCGCGCCGGCGGGCGCCCTCGTGAATCCTGCTTGAATCGCAGCCGGGATGCTGACCGACTACCACGTCCATCTGAGGCTCGACGAGTACGACGCGAGCACCGGCGAGCACCACACCGAGGCCAATGTCGCCCGCTACCGCGACGCCGCGAGCGCTCGCGGGATCGAGGAGCTGGGCGTCTCCGAACACATCTATCGCTTTTCCCAGGCGCTCGAGGTCTGGCGCCACCCCTTGTGGGAGTCCTTCGCGAGGGACGACCTCGACGAGTACTGCCGCTTCGTGCGCGAGCAGACCGATCTGAAGCTCGGGATCGAGGCCGACTTCGTCCCCGGGGGGGAGGACCGGCTCGCGGGCGTGCTCGACGCCCGCGACTTCGACTACGTGATCGGCTCCGTGCACTTCCTCCGCGAGGGGGCCGTGGACATGGACGACTACAGCGTGTGGAGCAGTGGCCGGAGCCCCGAGCAGATCTGGCGGCGCTACTTCCAGACGATCGGCGAGGCCGCCCGCAGCGGGTTGTTCGACATCCTCGCCCACCCCGACCTCGTCAAGATGTGGGGCCCCGAGCGCCCGGTCCCGGAGGGGGACCTCCGCCGCTACTACGAGCCGGCCGTCGAGGGCATCGCCGAAGCGGGCGCCGCCGTGGAGGTCTCCACGGCGGGCCTGCGCAAGCGGGTCGCGGAGATCTACCCGGCTCCCGCGTTCCTGCAGATGTGTGTGGAGGCAGGCGTTCCGGTGGCGCTCTCCAGCGACGCCCACCGCCCGGAGGACGTCGGCGCCGGTTACGACTCGGCGCTCGCCCTCCTGGCCGAGTTCGGCGTCCGAGAGCTGTGCGTGTTCGAGGGCCGCCAGCGCAGGCTGGAGCCGATCGGCCCGACGCCGCTCGGCGAGGGCCCCGCGTCTGCGACGGGCGCGGGGGCCGCACGCGGGCAGGACGGCCCGCCGTGACGCTGGCCGGGATCGGCTATGACTGCCACCGCCTGCAGGAGGGGCGCAGGCTGGTCATCGGGGGCGTGGAGATCCCGAGCGAGCGGGGCCTCGAGGGCCACTCCGACGCGGACGTCCTCACCCACGCGGTGATCGACGCCCTGCTCGGTGCCGCCGGGATGGGCGACATCGGGGAGCACTTCCCCGACACCGACGAGCGCTGGCGCGGAGCGGACTCGATCGTCCTGCTGGCGAGCGTCGTCGAGATGCTCTCCCGGGAGGGTCTTCAGATCGTCAACGTCGACAGCACGGTGCTGATCGAGGAGCCGAAGCTCTCCCCCCACCGCCAGGCGATCCGCCTCCGCCTGGCCCACGCGCTCGGCGTGCCGCCGCAGCGGGTCAACGTCAAGGCGAGCACTGGCGAGCGGATCGGCTTCGTCGGCCGAGGCGAGGGCGTGGGGGCGCTCGCCACTGCGAGCCTGAAGGGCTCCGACTGAGCTGCCAAGGATCCCGGCCTTCCGCTGGAAGCACGTTCTCCGCCGACATCGCCTACCCCTCCAGGCCCGCCGCCCGCAGCGCCTCGCCGTGATCGAGAAACGTTCGAACGCTCGACGTCTTGCCGTTGCAAAACACGAAGATCGTCCCGGTCGGCGAATCGATCCAAGCGCGACTCCCTCGCCCGCGTCCCTCGATCCGACCGAGCATGACCACACGGTCGTCGAGATCACGGAACTCCTCGACAAGAACTCGGTACTCCTCCCAGGCGTCACCGATCTCCACCAGGTATTTCTCGATGCCGTCGCGGCCTCGGTAGCCGCGGCCCTTGACAGTCCCGGCCATCGCCGGGAACCACTCGAAGTCCGATGCAACGAGCGCGATGAAGCCCTCGACATCGCGTCGGTTGAAAGCATCGATCACCAGCTTTGCGACCTCCACGTTCTGCTGCGACATCGCCTACGCCTCCAGGTCGAGGTCGGCGAGGGCGCGATCGCGGTCCCAATAGTGCACAAGCCGCGTCACCCTTCCGTTGGAGACTCGGAACAGGCTCGCCCTGAGCTGGTCCACGTCCACGCCGCTGACCTTTCCGCGGCCCGTCATGCGGCTCAGGACGAGCACAGACCCGTCATCTAGCTCGCGGTATTGCTCTGCCTCAAAGCGAAGGTGCTCCCAAAGCTCGAGGAAGGCTTCGACGCCGGGACTTGCGGCAATCCCCGTTCGAGTGCTTGGCTCGGGACCGTCGGGGATCTCGAACTCCATGTCTGGATCTGCCCACTGCGGCCTCGTGCTGAACTCGCCGCGTTCCCATTCAGCGAACACCGAGCGCACGACATCCAGGTCCTCCTTCGACACCGCCTACCCCGGTTCCTCGGCGAGGCGTTCGGCGGCAGCGCGGGCCCGGTCGATGTCGTTATAAGGAGTCACTCGTGCGACCATGCCCTCCACCCATACGAAGACGTAGGGATGCTGATTCTCGCCTCGAGGTCTCGGCGATTCGCGGCCTCGAAGAAAGCGACCACAAGCTCCACGAGGTCGGGGGCCGTGGACTGCTCAGCCATGGCAGGCAGTATCCCACAGGCACGGAGGGGCGCTGAGGAAGTGAAGGCAGTCAGCACATTGCCGTTCACCTTCCTGATGATTCGCTCGCTGAAGTCCTGATTCCAAGCCCTGTCCTCCACTCGAAACCCGAACGACATTTGACTGACATCACCACGATCCAGCTTTCGAGGCAATCCAACGACATCAGAGTCATCAGCGTCGAGGTCCGCGCGGACAAGTAGCCCGACATCATTGTCTTGCAACTTGAGCGTTCCTCGCGACAGCTCGCTGCTCGCTCGCTCGACGAGATCCAGCGGGCCCGCTAGGGTTGCCCCGGCGATGGGACGGATTGTCATCCACGACACCCTCACGGGGGAGCTGCTCCCGCTCCGCCCCCCCGACCCCGGCCGCCGGCTCGGCATCTACGCCTGCGGGCCGACGGTCTACAGCCGGATCCACATCGGCAACGCACGACCGTTCGTCGTGTTCAGCCTGCTGGGGCGCTTCCTCCGACACGAGGGCTACGACGTGGACCTCGTCATCAACGTCACCGATGTCAACGACAAGATCTATGACGCCGCCGCGGCGCAGGGGCGCCCCAGCGCGGAGCTCGCCGCGGAGATGGCCGAGCACTACCGCCTCGACACCGACGCACTCGGCCTCGGGCGCCCCGATCACGAGCCGCTCGCCTCGCAGACGATCGGGCCGATAGTCGCCTACATCGAGACGCTCGTGGCGGGCGGCCACGCCTACGCCGCGGACGGTGACGTGTACTTCAGCGTGCGCTCCGACGGTGGCTACGGCAGCCTCTCTCACCGCGCGCTGGAGAACATGGACCAGGGCGAGGACGTGCACGGCGCCGATCGCAAGCGCGACCCGCTCGACTTCGCCCTGTGGAAGGCGCACAAGCGGGGCGAGGACACCGTCTGGGACTCGCCGTGGGGCCCCGGCCGGCCGGGCTGGCACATCGAGTGCTCGGCGATGGCCGAGGAGTACCTGGGCGTCGGCTTCGACGTGCACGGGGGCGGCTCGGATCTCGTGTTCCCGCATCACGAGAACGAGGCCGCCCAGACCCGTGCCGCGCGCGGGCAGGAGCTCACGCGGATCTGGATGCACAACGGCATGATCCAGCTCACCGGCGAGAAGATGGCGAAGTCCGCCGGCAACATCGCGCCGCTGCACGAGGTGCTCGCCGGGTGGGGCGTCGAGGCGGTCGTGATGTACCTGATCTCCGGGCACTACCGCCAGCCGCTGGCGTTCTCCGACGCGGCGCTGCACCAGGCGCAGGCGAACGTGAGCCGCATCCGCGAGGCCGCCCGCCGGCTCGCTGCCGGGGGGTCCCCGGCGGACCTCGACGGCCTGCGGGACCGCTTCTTCGATGCCCTCTCCCGCGACTTCAACACACCGGAGGCGTTGGCCGTGCTCAACGAGTGGATCCGCGAGGCGACGGGGCCCACGGATCGGCCGGTCGGCGACGCCCACCTGCGGGAGATGCTCTTCGTGCTGGGTCTGGACTCCCTCCTGGCCCCCGTCGAGCGGGCGCCGGAGGAGGTTCGCGAGCTGGCCGAGCTGCGCGAGCAGGCGCGCGGCGAGCGTGACTTCGCGAGGGCCGATCGCCTGCGTGAGGAGATCGCGACACTCGGCTGGGAGGTGCGCGACGGGGCCGGCGGCTTCGAGCTGATCCCGCTGTGATCGTCTACGGACGAAACCCCGTCCGGGAGGCGCTGCGGGGGCGTCGCTCCGGGAGCGTGGCCGAGGTGTGGGCGACGGCCGGCGCCGCACGCGAGCCGTGGCTGCGAGGAGTCTCGCTGCGGGCCGCCACGGCGGCGGAGATCGAGCGCCGCTGCGGCTCGGAGGCCCACCAGGGCATCTGCGCCGAGGCGGGGCCCTACCGCTATGCCAAGGCCGAGGAGCTGCTGTCGCTGGGGGAGCCGCTGCTGGTGGCGCTCGACCAGGTCCAGGACCCGCAGAACCTGGGCTCGATCTGCCGCACGGCCGAGTGTGCGGGTGCGGCGGGAGTGGTGATCCCCGACCGTCGCTCCGCCGAGGTCACCCCGGCGGTCTGCAAGGCCTCGGCGGGGGCCGTCGAGCACCTCCCCGTGGCGAGGGTCCGCAACCTCTCGGACTTCCTCGCCGCGGCTCGCCTCGCCGGTTGCTGGAGCTACGGGGCGAGCGCGGCGGGCGACGGTGGGGGACCGGGGGGGAGGCGGCCCGTCCCCTACGACAGCCTGGACTATCGCGGCTCCGGGGTGGTGCTCGTGCTCGGCAGCGAGGGCTCCGGGCTGCGCCCTCGGGTTGCGAAGGCCTGCGACGAGCTGATCGCCCTGCCGTTGCTCGGCCGGGTGCAGTCGCTCGGCGTCAGCGCGGCGGCGGCGGCGCTTCTGTACGAGATCTTGCAGGATCGGACCCGGGGTCTTGACAAGGCTCCATAACTGTGAGAGGCTCGCGCCAACATAACGCTGAACCTAAGGTTGAGAAACCTTCGGTTTTGAACAGCTTTGGCGCCAGGGGAGGAGTGCGCCACTGAGCACATTCGACGTCGCCGAACCCGGCGAACTCGGGAAAGGATCTGCTCGTGGCACGAATCTCCCATAACTCTAACTCTGAGCCCAAGGTCGAGGATTACTTCCTGATCGCCCTGGCCAAGCAGGGTGACCGCAACGCCTATGACCGCCTCGTCCGCCGGTACTACGGCTTCGTCCGCCTGAAGGCGTCCTCCTACTTCCTGGCAGGGGGCGACTCGGACGACCTCATCCAGGAGGGCCTGGTGGGCCTCTACAAGGCGATCCGGGACTTCCGCAGCGACCGCGAGTCGAGCTTCCGCAACTTCGCCGAGCTGTGCATCACGCGCCAGATCATCACCGCCGTGAAGACGGCCACCCGCAACAAGCACAGCCCCCTCAACCAGTACGTCTCGTTCTCCTCGACGCCGGCCGGCGCCGGCGAAGACGTCCCGACGCTCGATCAGATGCTGCCGGGCCCGACGGTTCACGACCCCGTCAACCAGGTCATCTCATCCGAGGAGCTCCGCTCGCTCGTCGGCTGCCTCT
>DATFZP010000162.1:0-2469 GCA_035314405.1 Solirubrobacteraceae bacterium
CGTCGGAGAGGGGGAGCGGGCGTGGGGCCCCGGCGCGGTCGACGGGGGTCAGCTCGCCCGTGCGAAAGCCCGCCCCGTGGTGGTAGATCGTGTCTCCGTAGACGGCGAAGTTCAGCGGGTGCAGGTTGCGGCGGTTAGAGCGCAGGACTTCCACCCAGGGGGTGCTCGAGAGCTCCAGCCGCCGCAGCAGGTTACCGCCGACGTCGCTCGTGGGCCTGCCCCGCGCGCCGGTCCAGGTGTAGCCGGCCGTCCAGTCGCCGGGAAGGGTGCGCCAGGTTCCGACGGTGGTCACACAGAAGCACGGGTGGGGCTGGGGCTCGTTCACGTTCTCCGCCCGGCGCACGGCGAGCAGAGGCGCCCGTGACAGGCCATCGTCGATCAGGGGCATAGGGTCGGCGATCGGGAAGGCGTCGCCGTCGAGGAACATCAGCAGGTCCTCGTCGGAGGCCTCCTGGGAGAGCTCCATCGCGAGGTGGTTGAGCTTCGCCGAGTGCAGCCCCCGCTGCACCACGATCCGGTCGAAGTAGGAGGAGTATGAGGGGTCGATCCCCTCCAGCGACGACCACGTCTGGTAGGGGACGTGGATGTGCTCCCTCAGGTATCGCGTCTGGATCTCGATCCACTGCGGCGAGCGGTAGTGGACCGTGGCGATATAGAGCACTTGAGCGTCGAAGCGGTATGGGCGGAGGGCGATTCGCCGGAGCGGAGCGGGTCAGGTTCGCAGGGCGCTCAGGGCAGCGCCCACCATGATATCCGCCGGTCTCCTGGCGCCGGAGGCGATCAGAGCCCGCGACGTCCGAGGACGTGGGGCACGGTGCGCATCAGGATCTTGACGTCGCTCCACAGCGACCAGTTGGCCACGTAGAGGTAGTCGATCGCCACCATCTCCCGCAGCGGAACGCGGGCGGGACCGAGGATCTGCCACGGCCCGGTCATCCCGGGCGTCAGCTCCAGCCGGCGGCGATGCCACCCCTCCACCCGCCGGTCCTCCTCGACCACCAGGGGACGCGGTCCGACCAGGCTCATCTCCCCTTTGAAGACGTTCAGCAGCTGGGGGAGCTCGTCGAGGGCGCTCGTGCGCAGGAGCCTCCCGACGCGGGTCACCCGCGGGTCCTCGGCGATCTTGAACAGGCCCTCCTTGGCCTCGTTGCGATCCCTCAGCGAGTCCTTCATGGCGTCGGCCCCGTCGATCATCGTGCGGAACTTCAACATCTGGAAGCGCTGTCCGTGTCGCCCCACCCGCAGCTGGCGGAAGAACACCGGGCCGCGGCTGTCGAGCTTGATCGCGATCGCGATCGCGATCAGCAGCGGCGAGACGGCGAGCAGCCCGATCGAGGCCCCGAACAGGTCGAATGCGCGTTTGAACCCGGCCGAGGAGCGGGTCAGATCGAAGCGCCGCACGCCCATCACGGTCACCCCGTGGAGGTCGTCGAACTCGACCGAGGAGCCGACGACCTCGAGCAGGCGGGGGACCACGCTGACGCGGACCCCGACCGCCTTCAGCGTCCTCACCAGGTTGAGCATCTCCCCGGCATCCACGCTCCGGGGGGCGATGATCGCCCGGTGGACGTCGAGCGTCTGGGCCAGGTCGCGGATCTCCGCCAGCCTCGGCTCAGAGAACGAGTCGGTCGACCACGGCTCGACCTTGTCGAGGTCCAGGTGCGCGACGACCTTCGCGTTGACCCCCCCGTGCCCGGTCAGCTTCGAGCGGATCGCCTCGGCGGAGACCTCATCGCCGATGAACAGACACCGCTCCGCAGGGGAGACCCGCAGGGCGAGCATCCGTGCCGCCGTACGGGCGAGAATCAGCAGGGCGACGAGCGCGAGCCACAGGAACAGCGCCTCGTGGCGATCGAGCGCGCCCTGCACGAGCAACCCCCCGGTGAGCCATGCGATCAGCGCGCACAGCGTCGCGAGCTGGAACAGCTTCGGGGCCTCGTCCAGCGTGGTCTTCCGCAGCAGCGTCTCGTCGCGGTCATACAGGCCGGTGAGCTTCGCGCACACCACGAGGATCGGGATCGCCGCGATCGCCGCCCACGTCAGCTGGACGGAGCGGCGGGACAGCTCGACCGTCAGCACGAACGCCCCGACGATCGCCACCACGTCGGCCACCACCAGCATCCTGCGGAACACGGCGTCGCGCCGCATCGAGGCGGCCGGTCCCCGCGCCTCCGATATCCCGGGCAGCAGCACGCGCCGACGGCGACGCAGTCCGCGCCCGCCGGACACCGATGTGCCCCAAGGTACTCCCGTCTCGCTTCCGCTGCCCGTCTCGACACTCATAGCGTCTCCCGCCTCCTTGCTCGCCACCAACACACCGCTCATGTTCGCCTCAACGGCCCGAACAGATGTCGAGATTCCGTGACCCCTAAAAACCTTCTCGATCATAAACGCCGCGGGCCGATAACGCAAGGCCCGCAAACTGGACAATGAAAAGGCCGCAAATTGGACCTTTGGGCGCACGGGGAG
>DATFZP010000163.1:0-3483 GCA_035314405.1 Solirubrobacteraceae bacterium
GCGCGTGGGGCACACGGCCCTGCTGGCCCAGGTCGGCGAGCAGAGCCGGGAGGTGGTCGACTCGGCGATGACCCAGCTCGGCGGGAGCGTCTTCAGGCGACCCACCCTGGACGTCGAAGCCGAGATCGCGGAGGCGGACGAAGCCCAGCGCGTGGCCAAGAAGGAAGCCCGCAAACGGCTGCACGAGCAGCACCATGCCGAGCACCAGGAGAAGGTCCACGAGAAGGTCGATGCTCTGAAGGCCAAACTGCACCACTCCCAGCCGGTCGGCTCGACCGGATCCTGAGGCTGCGGGCCGCAGCAGCCGGGGACGCGCTGAGCGTCGGTTCAGGCTCCTCCGCTTACGCCCCCCGCGACCGGATCTCTCGAAGCTCCGGTCGAGGGGGGCGTCTGCTTGCGCCAGTCCCCCACCGTGTGGCGCAGCTGCAGATAGCCGATCCCCTCCGGCAGCAGCGGAAGCCAGTAGGACAGGGTGCGATACGCGAGCACTGCCAGCACGGCCAGGCTCGGGGTGACGCCGAAGCCGATGAACGCGCCGATCATCCCGCCCTCGACGCCACCGATCCCTCCCGGGAGGGGCAGAGCGTTGGCGAGGGTGCCGACGTAGTAGCCCATGATCAGAACGGCGCCCGGGGGAGAGTGCCCGAAGGCGTTGAACGAGACCCACAGCGCCCCGATGTCAAAGCCCCAGGCCGGGATCACGCCGAGCCACTTGCGATCCCTGCCCCGCACGAGCGCGACCGCCGAATTCAGGCCTTCATGCAGAGCCCGCGGAGCGCCCGCCGCAGCTCGCAACCAGGTGCCGACACGCTCCCCGGCGTGTTCGGCACGCCTGAGCAGGTATCGCTGCAGCGGCTCGGCGAGCCACCGCATCGAGAGCACAAACGCGATCACGGCGGTGGCGAGCAGCGCCGGCACGAGCGTCAGGCCGATCGGCGCCGGGCCCGCGAACAGCCCGAGCCAGAGGCCCAGCCCCCCGATCACCATCGCCAGCATGTACACCGAGTAGTTGACGACCTCGAAGCACACCATCTGCCGCGCAACGGTCTTCGCGGACAGTCCCGAGGCGTGCAGGGCCCAGACGGTGACGGCCACGCCCCCGCTGCCGGCCGCGGCGAGCAGCTTCGTCGCGAGGCCTCCAGCCATCGTGATCTGGTAGCTGACCCCCCATCCGATCCGGCCTTCCGGGGTGGAGAACACACCTTGGAAGAGGACGATGTAACCGGCGATCGAGAGAGCCTCGAACGGGACGCCGAGACCGAGCCACCAGGGGTTCCCGCCACGCAGCCGCCGAAGGGTGGGCCCGAGACCGACGAAGTGGGGCACGAGGTAGTAGAAGACGCCGAACATGGCCAGCGCGAACAGCACCGAGCCGAGGACCCGTTTGTGTCGCGCGACGAAGCCCTTTTCGCGGGCGGGCGCGTCGGTGACTGCAGGATCGCTCCCCATCGCGAACAGGCTAGGTGCAGAGGGCGGGCATGCGAGAGATCGAGCCTCACGTCGCGCAAGAACCCGCAGCTATGGCCGGCGTCGCAAGTGCGATGCGGGATTGCTCCCCACACGATCATCCTCGGGGCATGGCCGCTGAGGGCGCGACCGGATCGTGACGGAGGACGGCGTGGACGCGTCGGCTGCCCCCGCTCGGCACGGCCTCGCCAGGGGGCCTCACAGCCACCGTCTGCTGCACGCCGCCAGGGAACGGCTGCAGAAGTCGGGCTTGAAGCTGATCGGCTATGTGCTGCTCGCCTACCTGGTGCTGAAGCTGATCCCCGGCCTCGAACAGGCGCTCGGCAGCCTCGAGCGCGTGAGCTGGAAGTGGGTTCTCGGCGCGTTCGCACTCGAGACCCTCTCGGAGGTGGGGTTCGTGATGTCCTGGCGGGCGATCGTCGACCCCGACGACCTGCTCGGCGGCGAAGGCCGCGGGCGGAGGATGGGCACCCGCGCCGCATGGGCGCAGCTGGGAGGCGGCATGCTGGTCCCCGGCGGCTCGCTTTCCGGGGTCGGCGCCGGGGCGTGGATCCTGCACCACTTCGGGATGCCCGACAAGCTGATCGCCGAGCGCGAGTTCAACCTCAGCTTCCTCAACACAGCGATCGACGGGCTCGCCCTGATCACCTTCGGGGTGGCACTGGCGATCGGCCTCTTTCCCGGAGCACGGAGGCTCGAACTGACGCTGCTGCCGGCAGTCCTCGCCGCCGTCGGGGTCGCCGCGGCCCTGCTCATCGCCCGAAGAGCGGAGGTGTTCGCCAAGCGGGCGCAGGCCGTGCACCCCAAGGTCGCCACCTCGATCACCACGCTCGCAGCCGCCATCGAGGACACCGCCCGGATCCTGTTCCACCGGGGCGGCTACAAGGCCATAATCGGCGCGATCGCCTACCTCGGATTTGACGTGCTGGTTCTGTGGAGCGCTTTCGCGGCGATCCACACCCACCCGGTCCCGAGCTTTGCGGTGGTGGTGATGGCCTACATAATCGGCGCCCTCGGCGGAACCCTCCCGCTGCCCGCCGGGATCGGTTCGATCGGGGGCATGGTGGGGATGCTGATCGCCTTCGGCGTCGCTCACAACGCCGCAGTCGCCGCCGTCCTCATCTACCAGGCGATCGGACAGCTGGTCCCGCTGATCGGAGGCACGATCGCCTACGTATTCCTTCGCCGTCGCCTCGGTCCGATGCACGGCTCGGCCGAAGCGTCGATCCCATGAGGGTGGAGCCTCGCTCGGAGGCCGATCGAGCTCGCGCTGCGCGGGCGGGTTGAACCGCCCGCGCTTCGGCGTCGGGTCAGGGCGTGATGACCTCACGATTGAGGACCCCGGCACTGTGAGTCGGAGGGGCCAGCCACCCCGAGAACAGCGCGAGTGTGGCGCCATATCGCGCGATTACGCCCGCCGAGTGGGGGCGAGTCCGGCTCGCATCCTCCAAACTGGTAGTCGATGACGACCTGCCAGGCCGCATAAGGCTCTGCAGAGCCAAATCCCCGCACCGAACAGTAGCCGTCGAGGGCCGCGAGGAAACCGATTCGCCACTCCAAGGAGGCGAGTCTCGCGGTCGGAACGTGCGCATACGGGGCGAAGGGCGCGGCGGCTGTCAGATCCCGGGGCAAACCGCCGCCGCTGATAGTCCGCACGCACGCCCTGGGCTGCCGATGGCGCCCGAGAAGACTGTCAGCGCAGGTGATGCGAAAGAAGTCCTCGCCCCGTAGCTTGGCGGTCGAGATGCGAGTGAAGGAGAAGACCCAGATGACTTTCCTGATTCGACCTGGAGCCCCGTTCTACGACCAGCAGCTCCATGCCCGCGCAGCGAACGCATGGCGGAGCGCAGCGGATCTCGTGTGGTCTCGCTGGGAGGCGCTCACCAGTGCCCCTCCGGAGTCTAGGCCCGGGGCGTTCGCCGCATACACGGCGGCACTCGACGCCGAGGCCGCAGCCGCCTCGGCGCTCGCCGACCTGTACCCAAGTCAAGCCGCATAGGAGGACCCAATGGAGCT
>DATFZP010000164.1:0-4713 GCA_035314405.1 Solirubrobacteraceae bacterium
CCGTCGAGCCGCTGATCGAGTCTGCGGACCGCCTCGGGCTGACCCCCACCCACGTGCTGCTCACCCATCATCACTTCGATCACGTCAGCGAGGTTCCGGCCCTGCGCAGCCGCTGGCCGGGGCTGGAGGTGCTGATCAGCCCCCGCGAGAAGGAGCTCCTGGGCGAGGCCGCCGCGGCTGCCGCGGCGCAGGGGGGAGAGCTCGACGCGGCTGCGGAGATCGGCACGATTGAGGCCGGCCAGGCGATCTGGTTCGGCGCACTCGAGGTGACGCCTCTGCACACGCCGGGGCACACAGCGGGAATGCTCTCGTTCCTCGTGGGGGAGGGCTCCCAGCCGGGGGGCGCACCCGCGGCGGGGGGGCGGACGGCGGCGAGCACCTCGCCCGGCGGGTTCTCGGGCAACGGGGCGGCGGTCTTCACCGGGGACACGCTCTTCAAGGACTCCGTGGGGGGCGTGAGAGCGCCCGGCCACACCACCTACACCGACCTCCGGGACTCGATCATGGGGACGCTCATGGAGCTGCCCCCCGACACCGTGATCTACCCCGGCCACGCCGAGGCGACCACGGTGGCTCGCGAGTGGCAGGAGAACCCATTCATCCGTGTGTGGCGCGGCCTGGACCCAGAGGGCAGCGAGGCCTGCTCGGCGTTCGGCAGGCCGGCGACGCTCGTCCTGCTCGGCGCCGACTACGACGGGGGGACGAAGGCGTGGCTGCGCTGGGAGGACGGCAGCGATGACATCGTGCCCGGCTCCCGGGTGCAGCGCGGCGCATAAGGTCCCCTCCGCCGAGGGGCTCGGCGATTCGTAGCATCTAGGTCATGGCACGCGAGAACCAGAAGATCCCCACCTCCCGCGTGCGACGCACCGCCACGGTGGCGACGCTGGCGGCGAGCGAGACCGTGAAGCAGTTCGGCACGCGTGCCGCCAACGTCACACGGGGCGATCAGGAGGCCGAGGCCGCGATGGCCCGGCGTCACCTCGAGACGGCCAAGCAGATCGTCGCGGTGCTGGGGACGATGAAGGGGGCCGCGATGAAGCTCGGCCAGGTGATGTCCTTCCTGGACATGGGGCTCGTGGCGGAGGAGCACCGCGAGGAGTTCCAGCGGGAGCTGGCCAAGCTGCGGGACGCCGCCCCCACCGTCTCCTTCAAGCAGATGCGGCGGGTGATCGAGGAGGACCTCGAAGCGCCGATCTCCGAGGTCTTCTCCTCCTTCGAGGAGGAGCCGATCGCAGCCGCCTCGATCGGACAGGTCTACCGGGCGACCCTCGTCGACGGGGGCCGGGAGGTGGCGGTCAAGGTGCAGTACCCGGGCGTGGCGAGCGCCGTTCGAGCGGACCTTCAGAACCTGGACATCATCATGAGGCTGCTCAAGCGGATGACCCCCGGGATGGACGTGAAGGCGGTGGCGGAAGAGATCAGGGAGAGGATCGCGGACGAGCTCGACTACGAGCTCGAGGCCCAGAACCAGCGCTCCCTCGCCCGTATCTTCGCCGGGCACCCGTTCATCGTGGTACCCGATGTGGTGAGCTCCCTCTCCAGGGAGCGGGTGCTGGTGAGCGAGTTCGTGGAGGGGGTGGGCTTCGAAGTGCTCAGGGAGCGCCCCCAGGCCGAGCGCGACCGGATCGGGGAGATCGTCTTCCGCTTCTTCCTCGGCTGCCTCTACCGCCATCGCCAGTTCTCGGGGGATCCCCACCCGGGGAACTTCCTGCTGCTCGCCGACGGCCGCATGGCGTTCCTGGACTTCGGCCTGTTCAAGCGCCTGGAGGCGGGCCCGGTCGAGCTCGAGCTCGCCGCCCAGAGGGCCGTCGTGGAGAACGACCCGGCGTCGCTGCACGAGCTCCTGGCGCGCTCCGGGTTCCTGCCGGAACCCGAGCGGGTCGACCCGGACAAGCTGCTCGCCTTCATCAGGGATGCGATCTGGTGGTACACGACCGCCGATGAACCGGTCCAACTCACACAGGAGATCGCAACCGAGGTGATGATCGAGAGCTCCGACCCCCGCTCGAGCTATTTCAGGGAGATGCGCCACCAGGACATGCGCCCCGAGCACCTGTTCGGCCGGCGGATGGAGATGCTGACCCTCGCCGTCCTGTCCCAGCTGGGCGCCCGCGCCAACTGGCACAGGATCGCCCGGGAGTGGATCTACGGCGATGAGCCGGTCACAGAGCTGGGGAGGGAAGAGGCCGAGTTCTACGGGCGGAGCGGGGTCGCCGCGGCGAGCTGACGGCCGGGCGCTCACCCGACTGAGGCGAGGGTGATCCGCCGGAACTACACCTAGAGCACCTGGATCTGCACCAGGCTGGTCGTGCCCGGCCGCCCGGAGGGCAGGCCGGCGGTGATCCCGACGCGCTCGCCGCGCTGACACCAGCCGAGCTCGACCACCCGGCGGGCGGCGTCGGCGATGAGCACCTCGGTCGTCTCGTGGCGGGGCATCGAGGCCGCCCGCACCCCCCACATCAGCCCGCAGCGGCGGACCGTCTCGCGACCGGGGGAGAGGGCGTAGATCGGCACGGTGGGTCGGTGGGCTGAGACAAGCCGTGCCGAGCGGCCCGACAGGGTGGGGATCACGAGCGCGTCCAGGCGCAGCTCCCGGGCCGCGTCGCAGAGGTTGTGGGCGAGCGTGTACGCGGGGTCTGACTCGGTGCGGCGGACGCGGGACTCGTTCCAGCGCTCGTACGGGGCGATCGACTCGGCCTGGATCGCCACCGCGGCCATCATCTCCACGGCCTCCACGGGGTGGGCGCCGACGGCGGTCTCCTGGGAGAGCATCACCGCGTCGGTGCCGTCGAGGATGGCGTTCGCGACGTCGGCCACCTCTGCCCTCGTCGGGCGGGAGGAGTGGACCATCGAGTCGAGCATCTGGGTGGCGGTGATCGACGGCCGGGCGAGCCACCCCGCCAGCTCGAGGAGCTGCTTCTGGACGATCGGCACGCGGGCGATCGGGAGCTCGATCCCGAGGTCGCCCCGGGCGACCATCACGCAGTCCGCCGCCCTCACTATCTCCTCCGCCCGCTCCACCGCGAGCGGCTTCTCCATCTTGGCGATCAGCGGCAGGCGGGTGTGGTCGCGGACGAATTCGACGTCCTCCGGAGACTGGACGAAGGACAGGGCGACCATGTCCACTCCGATCGACTCGCCGTGTTTGAGCATGCGCAGGTCCTCCTCCGGAACCGCCGGAAGCGAGGCCACGGGGCCCGGGATGTTGAGCCCCTGTCGCGAGGCCACCGCGCCGCCCACCTCGACGTCGAATTCGACCTCGTGGGCATCGGAGCGCACGGCGAGCACCCTCAGGCGGACCGACCCGTCGGCCAGGTACACGATCGAGTCCGGCTGCACGGCGCTGGTCATGCCGGCCCACGAGAGGCTCATCCGGTGGGCGTCTCCGTCAAACTCCTCACCCCCGCAGACGAACGTCAGCCGCTCGCCGGGGGTCAGCTCGACGACGTCCTCCCGCAGGGGGCCGATCCGCAGCTTGGGGCCGGGGAGATCCTGCAGGATCGCCACCGGCCGGCCCGCCTGATCGGCGGCGGCCCTCACGCGGCGGACGGTCTCGGCGTGCTCCTCGAGGGACCCATGGGAGTAGTTCAGCCGCGCCACGTCCATACCCGCGTGAACCATCCTCACGAGCGTCTCGGGCTCGCGGGAGGCCGGCCCGATGGTGGCGACGATCTTCGTGCGGCGCATCACGGCAAGGTAGCGGTAGGAGGTGTCGGGCACCGGATGGGCGCTGTCGAGCGGCGGCCGGTTGCTGTCGAGCGCCGGCCGGGTGAAGGTGCCGTAGCATCGAGACCGTGCTCGGGCCGTCCCGTCCCCTGCCCCGCGTGGGCGCTCCCGCGAGGATCTCCCACTTCGGCGGGGGCTTCGAGCGGGGGATCGTCGTGGCCGTGCACGAGGAGGGTCGTCGCCTGCAGGTGAGGGGGGAGGAGGGGGAGGTGCTCGACTTCGTGCTCAACCCCGCCACCGCGAGGTTCGTCTCGGCTGTCAGTCGTAGCGGGCCGAGGCTCGAACTGCTCGGGGGCTCGTGACCGTCAGGGCGACTGGATGTCGGGGAAGTGCTCGGCGCAATGCTCCCGGAGCGCTCCCCTGACCCATTCCCGCTCCTGCGGGGAGGCCATTCGCAGGCGCGCGAGCAGCTCCCTCTGGGAGTCGATCGGGACCCCCGCGATCACCCAGCGCACGGCGAGCTTCTCGAACAGGAGCTCCGACGCCCGCTGCCAGGCGTCCTCCCGTGAGAGGGGGCTCCCGGAGAGCGTCCTGTCGTACTCCACCCTGGAGCCCGGGGTGAGCGACCCTCGCAGCGTCAGGACGTTGCCCTCGGCGTCCGTGTAGTCGCTGCTCGGCGCCCCCAGCCGCTGCTGCCGGCGCGCCCGTCTGCCCACGCTCAGCTTGCGTCCGCGGCCTGTTCCAGGGCTCCCCGGACGTCGCCGGTGACCGGCTTGGCGTGGCCCGGCCACGCCGCCGCCGGCTCCATCGCTGCGAGCTTGCGGAGGCTCGCCCGGGCCTGGTCGGTGTCGTAGTTGTACAGCGCCTCGGGCAGGCGGGGAGGGCAGTCCCGTCCCCACATGTCCAGCGTGTAGAAGCAGTCGCTGCTGAGCGCGAGCCGGTCGGACTCGCGCCACAGGCCGATCATCCCGGGAGCGTGGCCCGGGAGGTCGACGACCGTGAAGCCCGCCACCTCGTCACCCTCGCTGACCGTCCCGGCGATCTTCA
>DATFZP010000165.1:0-3171 GCA_035314405.1 Solirubrobacteraceae bacterium
GGGGTTGGCGAAGCGGGCCTTGTAGTCCTCCATCAGCTTCCGGCGGCGCTCCTCGGGGGTGGGGCTGCTGGAGATGTCTCGCCGGTAGATGATGTTGACGGCCCCCTCGGGACCCATCACCGCGACCTCCGAGGTCGGCCACGCGAAGTTGAAGTCGGCGAGCAGGTGCTTGGACGCCATAACGTCGTAGGCCCCCCCGTAGGCCTTGCGGGTGATGACCGTCAGCTTGGGCACGGTCGCCTCTGTGAACGCATACAGCAGCTTGGCCCCGTGGCGGATGATCCCGCCCCACTCCTGGGCGGTCCCGGGCAGGAAGCCGGGGACGTCGGTGAACGTGATCAGCGGGACGTTGAAGGCGTCGCACGTCCTCACGAAGCGGGCGGCCTTTGCCGACGCGTCGATGTCGAGGACCCCGGCGAGCTGCGCCGGCTGGTTGCCCACGACCCCGACCGCGAAGCCGTCGAGGCGGGCGAAGCCGCAGATGATGTTCTTCGCGTGGTGCTCGTGGACCTCGAAGAACTCCCCGTCGTCGAAGATCAGCTTCACCACGTCCCGCATGTCGTATGGCTTGTTGGGGTTGTCGGGCACTACGTGGTCGAGCTCCGGGTCCATCCGCAGCGGGTCGTCGGTCGGCTGCACCCGGGGGGTGGTCTGGAGGTTGTTCTGGGGCAGGAAGCTGATCAGGTAGCGACAGTCCTCCAGGCACTCGTCCTCGCCGTCGGAGGCGAAGTGGGCCACCCCCGACTTGGTGTTGTGCGACATCGCCCCGCCGAGCTCCTCGAAGCCGACCTCCTCGCCGGTGACCGTCTTGATCACGTCGGGCCCCGTGATGAACATGTGGGAGGTCTCCCTGACCATGAAGATGAAGTCTGTGATCGCCGGCGAGTAGACGGCCCCGCCCGCACAGGGGCCCATGATCAGGCTGATCTGCGGGATCACCCCCGAGCACTTCACGTTGCGGACGAACACGTCCCCGTAGGCCCCAAGCGACACGACGCCCTCCTGGATGCGGGCGCCGCCGGAGTCGTTGATCCCGATCACGGGACACCCGATCTTCGCGGCCAGGTCCATGATCTTGCACATCTTCTCGCCCATCACCTCTCCGAGCGACCCTCCGAAGACCGTGAAGTCCTGGCTGAACACGCACACCGTGCGCCCGTCGATGGTCCCGTGTCCCGTCACCACCGCATCGCCCCAGGGGCGATTTTTCTGCATTTCGAAGTCGTGGGTCCGGTGGCGCACGAACGTGTCGAGCTCCTGGAAGGACCCCGGGTCGAGCAGCTTCTCGACCCGCTCGCGGGCTGTGTACTTGCCGCGCGCATGCTGCTTCTCCTCGGCCTCCGGCGCCGAGTGCAGGGCGGCCTCTCGCAGCTCGTGGAGCTGGGCGAGCTTTTCCTCGTAGGTCTCCGGCGCCTTCTGCCGCGGAGGCCGGCGGTGCCCGCTGCGGGACGCGGCGAGCAGCGCGGCGTCGGCCTGGCGGTCGTGGGGGCTCGTGGCCATGAACGCGGATCCTATCCGCGCTCGTGGGCTAGGCTCGCGAGAACGGTCGGTGGTGCGCCGACCCGAGCCGATCCAGAGCGGCTGTGAGGACGGCCGTGACCTCCTCCGTCGCCGCTTCTTCGGCGGATCTCAGCTCGGCTGCGAGGTCCTGGGCCGGCGTCCGCTGCTCGGGCGACGCCTCGTCGGGCACCGGCTTCTCCGGGGCCGGCTCCTGCAGCGCCGGGAGCTCCTGGGCAATCGCCGCTCCGGCGGGCTCCGGCGGCTCCACGGTCGCCTCGGGCCCGATCCCACTGTCACGGGCCGCCCCTGCAGGCGCGGCGCCCGTGGGCGGTGGCCCGGCGACGGGCTCCTGCGGCTGGATGTCGGCGGGTGCGATGCCCTGGCGCCAGAGTGCGAGGAATCGGGCGAGGAACCCCGGGCGCGACTCCCGGACGGCGCCCCGGCTCTCCGGCGAGGACGGCTGCTGCCCGGGCACATGATCGGGGCTCGCCCCTCCTGCAGCGGGCTCGGCCTCGACCGGCAAGCTCGACGGCGGCTCGGCCTCGACAGCGGGCCGGAGATCGTCGGCCGGAGAGGGTTCGGCTAGCGAGACGTGCGGCTCCGGCGCTGCCGACGGCGCCGCGGGGGGTTCGTCGGTCGCCACCTCGCCGGCGGAGGTGGACGGCGGCGCGGGGGGGTCGAGCTCGCGGGTGACGCTGAGGGTGACCTTCGTGCCCCACCCCGAGGGGCTCAGGTAGACGGTGCCCCGGGTGCCGGGCGCCTCCCAGTCGACCCGCGTCTCGGGCTCGGTGGCGGTGATGCGGATCTCGCCGAGCTCGCCGAGGTGACGGGTGAGCGCCTGGTGGTCGCTCAGCTCCGCCCACAGCTCGGGGGGAGACTTGACCAGCGTGCGCTGCACCTCCGAAGAGATCATCGCCCACTGTTTCGAGCGATCCCCCGCTACTCCTTCCGATCGGGCTCGGCCCAGCTGCCTGGGCCGAGCGAGATCCGCCGTCAGCTGCCCCAGCCGGGGCCGGGGTCGGCGTGGCCCTCGATGTCGAACCAGTACTCGCGGAAGTGGCTGCAGAGCCCGTCCTCGTCGCGCAGGCGCGCTATGAGGCAGCCGGCGATCGTCGCCTGCGCGACGTCGCTGGTCGCTGCGACCCAGAACTCTCGTCTCGTCTCGTCTGGACTGGTCGCGGTCGGAGGCCCGTGGACGGTGCCGCTCCTCTAGGCGGGCGAGGGGGCTTCCCGGGCGCCCAGAAGCCCCCGCTCGTGCAGGATCTCGGCCAGCTGGACGGCGTTGGTGGCAGCTCCCTTGCGGAGGTTGTCGGCGACGATCCACATGTCGAGTGAGCGCTCGTGACCGGGATCGCGGCGGATGCGCCCGACGAACACCTCGTCCCGGCCCGCGGCGTCGATCGCCAGGGGGTAGCTCCCGGCGGCCGGGTCATCGAGGACGATCACGCCGGGCGCGTGGGCGAGCAGCTCGCGGGCGCGCTCGGGGGAGAGGGGCTCGCGGGTCTGCACGTTGACTGCCTCGGAGTGGCCGGTGACGACGGGGACGCGGACGCAGGTGGCGCTGATGCGGATCGACGGATCGCCGAGGATCTTGCGGGTCTCGTTGATCAGCTTGCGCTCCTCGTCGGTGTGGTCGTCTCCCGCCGCGAAGGACCCCGCGTGGGGGAGCGC
>DATFZP010000166.1:0-2648 GCA_035314405.1 Solirubrobacteraceae bacterium
AGCGTGGCCGCCTCGCCCAGGCCCGCGAGCGCTTCGCGGCCACGGTCGGGCTGCTCGAACAGGAACCACCGCTCCGCGTCCCGCCGGGAAGCGCAGGCCACCGCCGAGGGGTCGACGGTGTCCGGCAGGCCCACCGAGATCGTGGCGAGCGTCTGCCCGCCACGGCGGCGAGAGCGCTCCACCGCCAGCCTCAGCCGTGCCGCCAGGCGATCGCCGTCGGCCTCCGACAGCGAGAAGGGGGAGCGTGAGCCGGTCCCGAGCGCCAACTAGGTCTCGCTGCGACCCCGCGAGATCGCGATCTCGCCCGTCCGCATCATCTCGACCAGTCCGAACGGACGGACCATGCTCTCGAACGCGGCGATCTTGTCGGTCGTCCCGGTGATCTCGATGATGATGGCCCGCTTCGTCACGTCGACGACCTTCCCCCGGAAGATCTCCGCGATCTGCATCAGCTCGCCGCGCTGGACGCCGTCGGCGGCGACCTTGAACAGCGCCAGCTCCCGGGCGACGGTGTCCCCCGGCTCGAGGTCGCGGATCTTGAGCACGTTGATGAGCTTGTGCAGCTGCTTGGTGACCTG
Organism: Solirubrobacteraceae bacterium; assembly: GCA_035314405.1. Lineage (GTDB taxonomy): Bacteria > Actinomycetota > Thermoleophilia > Solirubrobacterales > Solirubrobacteraceae > Palsa-744. The sequence continues at coordinate 579 of DATFZP010000166.1, forward strand.
GTCGATCGGATGCAGCGCACCGTCGACCGTGAGGGTTACGCGGGAGACCTGGTCGTCCTCCGTCGGCCCGACGGTGAGGGTGTCGATGTTGAAGCCCCGCCTGGCGAACAGGCCGGCGATCCGCGTCAGGACGCCGGACTTGTTTTCTACGAGGATCGAGAGGACGTGCTTGCGGCCTGTGCGCAGGTTGGTGGCAGCCTCGAGCTCCTCGAGGCTGAGCGGTTCCTTCGTCCCCGGCTCCCCCATCAGCCCACCATCTCCCGCGCAGCGTGGCCGGCGGGGATCATCGGGTAGGTGTTCTCCTCCCGGGTCACCCGCACGTCGACGAGCACCGGCCCGGGGGTGGCGATCGCTCGCTTCATGTCCTCCACGAGGGTGTGCTTGTCCTGCAGGCGCATGCCGGTGACGCCGTGGGCCTCCGCGAGCTTGACGAAGTCGGGGAACTCGCCCATGTCGACCTGGCTGTAGCGACCGTCCCAGAACAGCTCCTGCCACTGGCGGACCATCCCGAGATAGCCGTTGTTCATGATGAAGACCTTGATCGGGATGCCGTTCTGGGCGCAGGTCGAAAGCTCCTGGGCGTTCATCTGCACGGACCCGTCGCCGGCGATGCAGCAGACGAGCTCCTCGGGGCAGCCGACCTGGGCGCCCATCGCCGCCGGCAGGCCGAAGCCCATCGTGCCGAGGCCCCCCGAGTTGATCCACCGGCGGGGCTCGGGGAAGTCGTAGTACTGCGCCGCCCACATCTGGTGCTGGCCGACGTCGCTGGTGATGATCGCCTCGCCGCCGGTGGCTTCATACAGCGCCCTGATCATGTACTGGGGCTTGATCTCCGCGCCGGTCGAGTCCTCGTAGGCGAGCGGGTACTTCGCGCGCCAGCCTTCGATCCTGTTCCACCAGCCCTCGAGCCGTGACGGATCGGCGCCGATCGCCCGGTACTCGACGACGAGCTTCCCGAGCACCTGCTTGGCGTCGCCGACGATCGGGATGTGGGCGGGGACGTTCTTGGAGATCTCCGCCGGATCGACGTCGATGTGGATGAACTTCGCGCGCGGAGCGAACTCGGCGAGCTTGCCCGTGATGCGGTCGTCGAATCGGGCGCCGACGGCGCAGATCAGGTCGGCCTCGTCCATCGCGTAGTTGGCCGCGCGGGTGCCGTGCATCCCGAGCATTCCCAACCACTGCTGGTGCGGCGCAGGGAAGGCGCCGAGGCCCATCAGCGTGCACGTGACGGGGAAGCGGTCGGAGGTCACGAAGTCGATCAGCTCCGGCGAGGCGTTGGCGTTGACGACCCCTCCGCCGGCGTAGATCACGGGACGCTGTGCGGAGGCGAGCGCCTTGGCGGCCTGGCGGATCTGCTTCTGGTTGCCCTCCACCCGCGGCTGGTAGCCGGGCAGGTGCACGTCGGTCACCGGCTCGTAGTCGATCTCGGCGCGGGACAGATCCTGGGGGATGTCCACGAGCACCGGTCCCGGGCGCCCCGTGCGGGCGATGTGGAAGGCCTCGTGGATCGCCCTCGGGATCTCCTGGGGGTGCTGGATCATGAACGAGTGCTTGACCACCGGCATCGTGATCCCGATCGTGTCGGCCTCCTGAAAGCCGTCGGTGCCGAGCAGCTCGGTGCGCACCTGACCGGTGATGAAGACGACCGGGACCGAGTCCATCATCGCGTCGCAGATCGGCGTGATCAGGTTGGTCGCCCCCGGGCCGCTGGTGGCGAACGCCACGCCGACCCGGCCGGTGGCCTTGGCGTAGCCCTCGGCGGCGTGCCCGCCGCCCGCCTCGTGGCGAACGAGGATGTGGCGCAGCCCGGCGTCCACGAAGGCGTCGTAGGTGGGGAGGTTGGCCCCTCCGGGCAGGCCGAAGACGACCTCCACGCCCTCCGCCTTCAGACATTCCATCAGGGCATCGACTGCCCTCATGTGGCCCACCTCCTTCCTGACATCGGGGAAAAATCCCAGTCTACCAGCGGGTTTCAGAGCGGCGTCTAGGACGATCCGATGATGATCCCGATCGCCAGCACGATCACTCCTCCGACCGTCACGACGAGCAGCGAGGAGCGCATCGAGA
>DATFZP010000167.1:0-2006 GCA_035314405.1 Solirubrobacteraceae bacterium
ACCGAGCTGATGGACCCGCAGGACCGTCGCCATCGCTACCCGTTCATCAACTGCACGAGCTGCGGCCCCCGCTTCACGATCGTGCGGGGGGTCCCCTACGACCGGCCGCTCACGACGATGGCCGGCTTTCGGATGTGTGCGGCCTGCCGCGCCGAGTACGAGGACCCCGCCAGCAGACGCTTCCACGCCGAGGCGAACGCCTGCCCGGAGTGCGGCCCGAGCGCTCGCCTGATCGGCGCGTCCGGGCTCGCGCTCCCGGGGCGGGACGCCGTCGGCGCGGCCGCCGCCGCGCTCCTGGAGGGGAGGATCGTCGCGGTCAAGGGCGTGGGCGGGTACCACCTCGCGTGCCGGGCGGACGACGAGCGGGCGGTCGGCGAGCTGCGGCGGGCGAAGCACCGTCGCGAGAAGGCGTTCGCGGTGATGGCCGCCGACCTGGTGGGCGCGTGTGAGCTCGTGCTCCTCGACGCGGATGAGAAGGCCCTGCTGCAGGGACGGGAGCGGCCGATCCTGATCGCCCCCCGCAGGAGGGGTGCCCAGGTCGCCGACTCCGTGGCGCCGGGCTCGGGCGAGCTCGGCGTGATGCTTCCATCGAGCCCCCTGCACCACCTGCTGCTGGCGGACGCGGGGGTCGCCCTCGTGATGACCAGCGGCAACCTCCGCGACGAGCCGATCGCCCACCGTGACGAGGACGCCCTCTCCGATCTGGGCGGAACCGCTCACGCGTTCCTCCTCCACGACCGCCCGATCGAGGTCCGTGCCGAGGACTCGATCCTGCGCTCCTGCGGGAAGGCGGCGGACGAGAGCTCCGCCGGCGCCTCGGCCTCCCCGCTGATGCTCAGGCGCGCCCGCGGCTACGTGCCGGCCAGCATCGGCCTGCCCCTGGCCGCGCCGCCGCTGCTGGCGTGCGGAGCCGAGCTGAAGAGCACGTTCTGCCTGGCGAAGGGCTCGCACGCCTGGGTGGGACCCCATGTCGGCGACCTTCGCAGCTGGCAGACCCTGCGCTCGTTCGGTGACGGGGTCTCCCATTTCGAAAGGCTGTTCGCGGTCGCCCCGGTGCTCGTGGCCCACGACCTGCATCCCGACTACCTCTCGAGCCGATACGCGCTCCAGCGCGAGGGCGTGGAGCTCGTGGGAGTGCAGCACCACCATGCCCACATGGCCGCCTGCCTGGCCGAGCACGGACAGCGGGGTCCTGCGATCGCGGCGGTATTCGACGGGGCCGGCCTCGGGGGGGACGGAACGATCTGGGGGGGAGAGCTGCTCGCGGGCCACCTCGGCGAGGTCGAGCGGGTCGGCCACCTGCACGCTGTGCGGCTTCCCGGGGGGGACGCGGCGGTGGGCGAGCCCTGGCGGATGGCGTGCTCGTGGCTGCTCTCAGCCTGCGAGGATGCTCGGTCGCCGCCCCCGTCCCTCGCCTCCCGCGTCGAGCCGGCGCGGTGGGCGCAGGTCGCCGAGCTCGCCCGCACGGGGATGGCCTCGCCGATGACGACGAGCGTCGGACGCCTGTTCGACGCGGTGGCCGCGCTCTGCGGCATCCGCACGAGCGTCCAGGACGAGGGCCGAGCGGCGATGGAGCTCGAGGCGGCCGCCGCCGCGGGCGAGAGGAGCACCTATCCGCTGGCGCTGGTGGACGGGGAGATGCTGGTGCTCGACGCCCGTGAGACGATCCGGGCGATCGTCTCAGACCTCGTTCGCGGCAGCTCGGCGGCCGTCGTGAGCGCGCGCTTTCACAACGCCCTGGCTCGCGCCACAGCGACCGCGATCATCCGCCTCGCGCGACGGCGGGGGATTGACACCACGGTGCTCACCGGCGGCGCCTTCCAGAACCGGCTGCTGTTGGCGCGGACCGTCGGGGCGCTCGCGGGAGCCGGCCTGCAGGTGCTGATCCCCCGGCGACTTCCTCCCAACGATGGTGCGATCGCCTACGGCCAGGCGGCCGTCGCGGCGGCGATCGCCGGCGGATGACCGCTCACGCGGCAAGGGAGCAGGCCTCGCGCAGGACCGTA
>DATFZP010000168.1:0-4193 GCA_035314405.1 Solirubrobacteraceae bacterium
GTTCTCGACGGCGTTGCCGGCGATCGCGACGATCACCAGGCCGGCGAAGGCCTGGGACAGGTTCAGCTCCGTGATCGCCGGCTCGAGGCCGTTGATGAACCAGTCAGAGACGAAGGCGGAGGCGACGCCGGCGACGGTCAACAGGGTGAGGGTGAAGGCCAGGGACAGACGGGGAGCGGAGTCGGCCTGCCCCCTCCCCTCCCCCCCTCCCTCGGCGGCGGCGCCGGGGCCGCGGTCGGGGGCCGTGTCGGAGCGCAGGTAGGGGCCGATCCAGGTCAGGTAGACGACGAGCAGGCACACCGCTCCGACGATGGAGATCGTGTCGATGTGGTGGCTGGCGGGGTCCTGGGCGGCGATCGACAGGCCGAGGAGGACGATGATGAAGACGGTCACCTGCAGCAGCGTGGCGGTGTCCCTGGGCAGCTTCGTGGAGAAGCGCATGATCCCGTCGGGGGCCCGCCGCGAGCCGACGACGATGACGAGGCCGAGGACGAGCAGGGCGTTGGCGAGGATCGAGCCGATGATCGCGGTCTGGGCGACCACGAGCTCGCCCTTCTGGAGGGCGAAGACGACGACGAACAGCTCGGGGAGGTTGCCGATCGTCGACTGCAGTATCCCCGTGACAGCGGGCCCGAAGCGCTCGCCGAGCTGGCCGGTGGCGAAGGACACGCTCCAGGCCAGGCCGGCGAGGGCGAGGGTGGCGAGGGCGAAGCGGGGCACGGCGGCCCACGAGCCGTAGTTGGAGAGACCTGCGAGCGCCGTCAGCAGCGCGGTGATCCCGAGCGCCGAGCGCTCCAGTGGGGTCAGCTGGGACATGCCCGCCGCCGGCCGCTCCCGGGGGTCCTGCTCAGTGGCTCTCCAGCACGCGGTCGACGAGCCCGTACTCGACGGCCTGATCGGCGGTGAAGAAGCGGTCGCGCTCCATGTCGGAGCGCACCTCCTCGGTTGGCCGTCCGGTGTGCTCGGAGTAGATCTCGTCGATGCGGGAGCGCAGCTTGAGGATCTCCCTGGCGTGGATCTCGATGTCGGTCGACTGACCTTCGAAGCCGGCGGAGGGCTGGTGGATCAGGATCCGGGAGTTCGGGAGGACCGCCCGCTTGCCCTTCGTGCCGCCAGCCAGCAGGAGGGAGCCCATCGACATCGCCACCCCCACGCACATCGTGGCGATGTCGGGCCTGACGAAGTTCATCGTGTCGTAGATCGCCAGGCCCGAGTAGATCGAGCCGCCGGGGGAGTTGATGTAGATCGAGATGTCCTTCTCGGGGTCCTCGCTCTCTAGGTGCAGCAGCTGGGCGACCACGAGGTTGGCGATCTGGTCGTCGATCGGGGTGCCGAGGAAGATGATCCGCTCGTTGAGCAGCCTCGAGTAGATGTCGAACTCCCGCTCGCCGCGGGCCGTCCGCTCTATCACCATCGGGATCAGGGGCATCCCGACCACCCTAGCGTCCGCCGCCCCGTACCCGCCGCCCGGGCGGAGGGCCGGGGGCGGACGGCGGGCGCCGGGAGGGAGTGGGCTCAGGCGTTGACGGCGCGCATCCCTTCGGGGTCGTAGCGCTCACCGGCGGGGGCGGGGACCTCCGTGGCGATCCGCTCGACCTCCTCGGGGGTCAGCTCGACATCGGCCGCGGCGAGGTTCTCTTCGAGGTAGGAGACGCGCTTGGTGCCGGGGATCGGGACTATGTGCTCGCCGCGGTGGAGCACCCAGGCGAGGGCCAGCTGGCCGGGGGTGACGCCCTTCTCGGCGGCCAGCTCCTTGACGCGTTCGGCGAGCTTGAGGTTCTGCTGGAGGTTCTCCCCGGTGAAGCGGGGGCCGTAGCGGCGGAAGTCCCCCTCGTCGAGCTCGTCCGGCGATGAGAAGCGACCGGAGAGGAAGCCGCGGCCGAGGGGGGAGTAGGCGACGAGGGCGATCCCGAGGTCGTCGAGGGTGGGCATGATCTCGGGCTCCACGTCGCGGGTCCACAGGGAGTACTCGGTCTGCAGGGCGGTGATCGGGTGGACGGAGTGGGCCCGGCGGATCGTCTCCGGGCCGGCCTCCGACAGGCCGAGGTAGCGGACCTTGCCCTCGGCCACGAGCTCGGCCATCGCGCCGACCGTCTCCTCGATCGGGGTGTTGGGGTCGACCCGGTGCTGGTAGTAGAGGTCGATGTGGTCGACCTGCAGGCGCTCCAGCGAGCCCTCGCAGGCGGAGCGCACGTAGGAGGGGCTGCCGTCGATCGCGCGGCGTGGAGGGTCGGTCATCTCGAGCTTGATGCCGAACTTGGTGGCGAGGAACACCTGATCGCGACGGGAGGCGATCGCGCGGCCCACGAGCCGCTCGTTGGTGTGGGGCCCGTACATGTCGGAGGTGTCGAGGAAGCTGCAGCCGAGATCGAGGGCGCGGGCGATCGTCTGCAGCGCCTCCCCTTCGTCGGCGGCGCCGTAGAAGGCCGACATGCCCATGCAGCCGAGGCCGATGGCGGAGACCTCGGGTCCCTCCGGTCCGAGTGTGCGCTTGCGCATGGGGCTGCTCCTTTCCGACGGATATGGTTGACGGGCGATGTTCCCCGTGAACCTACCGAACCTGCTGACCGTGCTTCGGATCATGCTCGTGCCCGTCCTGGTGGTGGCATTGCTCGGGAACACGCCGGAGGGAGACGTGCTCGCGGCGGTCGTGTTCGCGCTCGCCTCCCTGACCGACTTCGTCGACGGCTACCTGGCCCGCTCGAGGGACTCGGTGACGACGTTCGGCAAGCTGATGGACCCCCTGGCGGACAAGCTCCTGATCATCGCCGCGCTCATCTCGCTCGTGTCGCTGCACCGCCTCCCGGCGTGGATCGCGATGGTGATCATCACCCGAGAGCTCGCCGTGACGGTGCTGCGGATGGGCGCCACCCAGGCGGGGGTGGTGATGGCGGCGAGCACGTTCGGCAAGGCCAAGACCTGCCTTCAGATCGCGGCGATCCTCGCGGTGATCGCGTTCCCAGGCGAGCCCGCGTGGGTCACGGGGCTGCTGTACGTGACGGTGGCCGTGACGGTGCTCTCGGGCCTTGACTACTTCTTCGGGCTGAGGCGGAGAATGCAGCAGGTGGAAGCCCAGGCCGACGGCTGAGTCGGGGCGAGGGCGCGCTCAGGCCCGCGGGTGGGCGGGCGCCCCGGCGTCCAGCCAATCCTCGAGGCTCGTCTGGTGGGAGGCGGGGAGCCCGGAGTGAAGCTCGTCGCGGAGCTCGGACAGCAGGCCGTGGCGCTCGGCGATGACGTTGTGCTGGTGGATCGTCTCCAGGTTCTCCTGGCGGGCGGAGACGAAGCTCGCGCCGTGGAGGTCGGGGAAGGAGGCGACCACGCCGGCGATCATCCCCCTCACGCAGTCCTCGACGAAGCGGGGGCGGCGGTGGGCCTTCTCCACCACCTCGACCTCGTCGGAGCGCTTCATCAGCTCGTAGATCTCCGAGGACATGCTCGACTCGGCGATCCCAAGCAGGGAGGAGGCGTCGATCTCGGTGGAGCAGTCCTCGACCATCCCCACCTGCAGGGTGGCCAGCCCCCGCTGGTTGTGGGTGGCGATGGGGACGCTCTGCAGGACGAGGTCGATCTGCTGCTCGGTGAAGTCCGCCCCGCGCAGTCGCTCCCGGGCGCGGGCGGCGACGAGCTCCTGGGCACAGGGGCAGGCGGTCATGCCGGTGGCGGAGACCCCGACGGTGCGGCGGGTGCCGTGGGGGTGGGCAACGGCACGGCCGAGGAGGGTGTAGATCTCCTGTGTCTGGACCCCGGAGACCGGTGCGGGCTTGTGCTCGGGGTAGCGGGCGGCGATCGTCACCTCGGCACGCTCGGCCCCCTGCCGGGAGCGGACGAGCTCGGCGATGTGCTGGGCGAGGGTCTCGGCGCGGAAGGGAGACTCGCTGAGGACCACCTCTCCGATCGCCTCGTTGACGACCTCCTCGAAGCGGGACATGTGGGCGCCCTTCTGGTGACGGCTCAGATCGACGAAGCAGTCGAGGCGGGCGAAGAACATCTCGTCGCGGATGCGGATCACCTTCTCCACGCCAGTGACGCCCACCCGGGACAGTCCCAGGGCGATGCCGGGGAGGCGGGCCTGGACGTCGTCGCCGCCGCCGAGGGGTGGTGATTGTGGCTGGGTGGGCGAGATTGCCTGCACCGCCGGACAAGCCTAGCGCGCCTGGGATCACCTCCTGGACGGCCCGTGGAGGGTCCGATGA
>DATFZP010000169.1:0-3986 GCA_035314405.1 Solirubrobacteraceae bacterium
CCTCCTCGATGACCGTGTCGCTCTTCGGGACGAAGCCGGCGCCCCCACGGAGAACCGAGATGATCAGGCTGCCTTCGGGAAGAGAGATGTCGGAGACCCTCTCCCCCACCACCGGCGCCCCGGCCGTGACCTCGAGCTCGATGATCTCCAGGCGCTCCTCTTCGAGGGCCAGCAGGTGGACGAGGCCGTAGCGGGGCACCTCGTGCTCGATCAACCGCAGGATCAGGTCTGTGGCGGAGACCGCCGGCTGGATCCCCAGCAGCCTGAAGTGGTCGTGGTTGCGGGGGTTGTTGACGCGGGCGATGATCCGATCGCAGAGGTACTTCTCCTTGGCCACCTGGCAGACGAGGATGTTGTCCTCGTCGTCTCCCGTGACCGCGATCACGAGGTCGGCCCGCTGGATGCCCGCCCGCTCGAGCACCCACAGCTCCGTGGCGTCGCCGTACTGGACGGCGTGCTCGAACTCTTCCTCGATCGCCAGGTAGCGGGCGCGGGAGGACTCGATCACCGTGACCTCGTGCCCCTTGGCGATCAGCTCCCGGGCGAGGTTCTTCCCCACCTTGCCGGCGCCGGCGACGATCACGTACATGGCCGTTACACGGTCTCCGGTTCGAGCGCTCGGCTGAACATGTCGATCGCGTGCTTGGTGGGGGAGATCGTCTGGAGCCCCTGCTCGTCGTACCAGTCGGCCCGCGCCGGGTCCATCACCCTGACGATCGCCTTCTCCACCCCGAAGCGCTTCTGGGCGATCTGGGCGATCACGAGGTTCGTGTTGTCTCCCGCCGTCGAGGCGATGAAGACGTCGGCTCGCTCGATCCCCGCCTGGATCAGGGCGTCCGTCTCGAGGGCCGTGCCGACCGTGAACTGGCCGCGCGCCTCCTCCCAGCTGCGGTCCTGTCCCGCGTCGAGGCGCTCGTGGGAGAGCGGGTCCTGATCGAGGACGGAGACTTCGTGACCGGCGGCGAGCGCCGACTTGGCGACCGCGGAGCCGACACGGCCCGCGCCCACGATCAGTACGAACATGGCACCGAGAAGATCTCCATCTGGCTGAAGGTTAGACCATTGGGGCGCCCTCGCGACGACCTCGCCGAGCCTGCTCCACCGCCGAGTCGTGGGCGGCGGGCGCCGTCACGATCACCCGGCAGGTGGCCTTGCTGACGACGTACTTCGTGACGTCTCCCACGAAGCTCTCCCGCGTCCCGCTGATACCCCCCAGGCGCGCTCCCCCCCGGATCAGCGAGGGCTCCTCGGCCCCGAGCACGATCGCCTCCACCCCCCTACGGCGGGCCTCGTCGACGATCGCGTAGCCGGCACGGCGCGCCCGCACGGTGGCGGTCGCCACGTGCACCCCGGTGTACTCCTCGCCGACGAGCTTGGCGCGCGCGAGGACCCGGCGGGCGTGCTTGATCTGCGCTTCCGGCAGGCTCGCGTCGAGCGGCAGGGACATCGGGATCACGAACAGCCACAGGGCCTCGATTGTCGCCTGGTCGATCTCCGCCTCGTCGGTGGGCGTGCCCGACACCAGCAGCGCCGCCGTCTGGATGATGTCGTCGTCGAGGTCAGTACCGAACAGCGGCACGAGGATCGAGCCGTAGTCACGCTCGGGGGCAGGCGGCGTGCTGAGGACCTTCGGCGAGACCGTCACCCGCCGCAGCAGAGAGGTCTCGTCGGCCCTCCTGTAGATCACGTACATGGCGATGCCGGCCGCCATCCACCCGAGACCGACGTAGCGGGCCGGTTCGTGGACGACGAGCACCGCCACCAGGCCGGCGGCCGAGACGAGCGCCCCGAAGGCCGCCGGCAGCGGCAGCTCTCCGCCGCCCACCTTCACCGACCAGGGGATCCTGTAGGGGCGGTCGCGATCGGGCTCGGTGTAGCGCAGACGGCAGATCGAGAGGTGGGCGATCGTGAACGCGACCATCGCCCCGAAGGCATAGATGCCGACCAGGAAGTCGAGGTTCTCCGGCACGACGAGCCCGGCCGCGAGCAGGCCGGCGAGGATGATCAGCACGTACGGCGTGGAGCGCACCGGATGCAGGCGGCCGAGGCCGCTGGGGATCTGGCGGTTTGTCGAGAGCGAGTAGGCCAGTCGCGAGAGGCCGAGCATCGCCGAGTTGGCCGCGGCGACGAGCGTGACGCTCGCCAGCGCTCCCACGAGGTACATCAGAGACTGCTCGAGCCAGTGGGGATGAACCTGGTCGACTATCCCGATCATCGGCGCGTCGACGTATTTGGTGGCCAGCTCGGTGTGGCCGTTCACGACGGGCAGGGCGGTGACCGCGACGAGGGCGATGCCCACATACAGGAACACGACCGTCGCCGTCCCGCTCCAGACGAGCCGCTTCAGGCGGCCTCGGCTGATGCGCACCTCCCCGGCGAGCCCGGCCGCCGACTCCAGGCTCGTGAAGGCGATCGCGGCGATCGTCAGCGCGTAGATGAACTGCGACCAGGTCGGCGAGCTGCCGAGGTGGATCGGGTCGAGCAGCGTGCTCGGGCTGAAGAACAGCGCCAGCCCGAGCACGACGATGAAGGCCTGCAGTGCGAGGTCGCCCACGAGCAGGAACCCGACCCGCCGGGCGCGTCGATTGGAGAAGCCGCGGATGTTCCCGAGCACGACCAGGGCGATGAACGCGAACGACAGGGCGAGCGCCGGCCCGCTTTCGCCGAGAGGGCTCCAGAACACCTTCAGGTACTGGGTCGCCGAGTAGGCCGTGACGGCGATCAGGATCGTGTAGTCGAGCAGGATCGCCCATCCGGCGATGAAGCTCACGAGCTCGTTGAAGGCGTAGCGGGCGAACACCGTCGCGCCGCCCCGGTCGGGGTGCAGGGAGGCGCCCTCGACATAGGCCATCGCGGTCAGCGTGAACAGCAGCGCCGCCAGCAGGAACACGAGCGGGGTGAGACCGAGGGCGTGGCCTGCGATCACCCCGAGGGAGAAGTAGATCGCACTCGCCAGCGAGGAGTAGACGATCGTGAACAGCACCGGCGAGCCGATGCTCCGGCGCAGGATCATCCGCGATCGGGCCGCGAGCTCCGCGCTGACCCGCTCGACCTCCGCCGGCTCCGGCCCCGCCGGCTCCGGCCCCGCCGGGCCCGCGCCGTCGGCGCCATCGGCGCCCGTCCCCGGGCTGTGACCGTCCGGCGTGCTCATGCCCCCCGTCTCCTCCTTGCCAGCAGATACATCCGCCCGACCCCCGCCGCGATGAACAGGATCCCGAGCAGCAGCCGCGGCGAGATCACACTGCCGCGTGTCAGGCCCTGGACGATCAGCGCCAGGCCGATCGCCATCATCAGCAGGGATAGCACGAACGTGCCCATCCGGTGCGCCTGTTGCCCGTCCATCACCTACCTGAGCTTACGGGTCGGCCTTGGCGGACGGGACGGCCTGCCCGCCTCCCGGCCCAGGTCCGCGGGGCGTCCCGGCGTCGGCTCAGGCGATCAGAGGGATGATCAGGATCGCGACGATGTTGGCGACCTTGATCATCGGGTTGATCGCCGGCCCCGCGGTGTCCTTGAAGGGATCTCCGACGGTGTCGCCCGTGACCGAGGCGGCGTGGGCCTCCGAGCCCTTGCCTCCGAAGGCGCCGTCCTCGATCAGCTTCTTGGCGTTGTCCCACGCCCCTCCGCCGGCGGTCATCAGCACGGCGAAGAAGAAGCCCACCACGATCACGCCGATGAGCAGCCCGCCGAGGGCCTGATAGTCGATCAGCCCGACGATCAGCGTCAGCCCGATCGGCAGCAGCGAGGGCAGGATCATCTCGCGCTGGGCGGTCTTCGTGACGATGTCCACGCAGGTCGCGTAGTCGGGGTCTTCGGTCCCCTCCATGATCCCGGGGTGCTCGCGGAACTGACGGCGGACCTCCTCGACGACGGCCCCTCCGGCCCGGCCTACGGCCTCGATCGAGAGGGAGGCGAACAGACACACCATCAGCCCTCCCAGCAGCAGCCCTATCAGCACCGGGGGTTCGTTGATCCCGAACGAGACG
>DATFZP010000170.1:0-15530 GCA_035314405.1 Solirubrobacteraceae bacterium
GAAGTCGCGGCTGACCGCGCCGATCTCCTCCGGGAAGGCCGCGAGGTTCACGTTCAGGGAGAAGCCCGCGGGCCCGTCCAGCGGTTTGAAGAAGTCGTCGAAATGGCTCGCGAGGACCACCCGAGGTTCCAGGGCTCCGAGCACCCGCTGCCAGTAGCGGTCGGTGAAGCGCCTGCCGGCGATGCCCGCCAGGAACACGTCCACGCCACGGTGGCGGATCTCGCCGTCGAGGAGGTTGGCGCTGCCCTGGTGATAGAAGGTCATACCCGCCACCTCGATGTGGATCCCCCACACCTGACCGCACCTGTATGCATTCGGAGAGAGCGCGTCGAGGTGCTCGCACGTCAGCTCTCCGTCGGAGGGAACCCTGTAGCCGAGCAGCAGCTTGGAGTGGACGCTGGGGACGAACGTCACCTTGAACGGTCCGATCTCGAGCGGCTCGTGGGGCGTCACCTCCACGGCCTGGCCCTCCTGGCCGTACAGTCGCATGAGGTTGACCAGTGACGACGATCCGTAGGCGGCGCAGCCGTGGCGCGCGCATATCACCGGGACGTCCACCGCGTGGTCGAAGTGGGTGTGCCCGACAAGCACGCCGACCACCTCGCCGCCGGGGCGCAGCCACCGTTCATGCATCGCGGTGTCGGCCAGTGCCGCGCGCCCACGTACGAGCTGCCCGAGCGACACCCGCGAGACGTAGGGGTCGACGTACAGAGTCCTGCCCTCGAACGTGAGGCGGTAGCCCGCCACCCCGAGCCATTCCAGCTGCAGCCCTCGCGGCAGCTCGAGCGTCCCCGCCGCCGAGGCGGACAGGTCCGCCAGCGCCGTGGCGTCGGCCTGCGCTCGCTGCCTGTGCTCCCCGACGTAGCGGGCCAGGCTGGCGAAGTGTCCCGCGAGAGCGCCCACGACTAAGAGGCCTCGGCGGGACGCTTGAAGGGACGGGTCTCCTTAGACATCGCCGGGCCAGTATCCCGCAGGGGCCCACGGGGCGTCAGGTGTGGGGTCGGAGCGTGCCCCCGACGGCCGAACCCGCCCGTGGCGCTGCTCCCGGGCAGCACCACACGGGGGCCCCGACCACGGAGTAGACTCCAGCCGGTCAAGGTCGGTGGTCAAGGGAAGCCGGTGAGAATCCGGCGCGGACCCGCCACTGTGACCGGGGGTGCCGCCGCAGCGCGTCGCGCGCAGCCACTGATCCGCCTCGGGCGGGTCGGGAAGGCGCGGAGGGGTAGGCCCGGGAGCCAGGAGACCTGCCTCCGGCCGAAGCCCACAAGCCCTCGTGGAAAGGGGTTGGCTGCGATGGTCCCATCTCGACGTATCTCCGCTGCGTTGCTCGCCGCAGGCCTGCTCGTCCTTGCACTTGCCGCCACCACGTTCGCCGCGGAAGCAGCCATGGTCACGGTGAGGGTGGAGGGGCTGACCGAAACCAAGCTTCCCCCCACACAGGTCACGCTGTCGGGCGCCCCCGTCGTAAAGGACGGCGTTCCCGCGGACGCATGCGAAATCACCAGCGGGGTCGGCGCGCTCCAGCTTGCGACGGGGGGTCATTGGGAAGGCCCTTGGAACAGCAAGTACAACCAGTACGAAATCTTCTCGATCGAGGGCGAGACACACGAATTCGAACCCAGCTCGACCGCCAACTACTACTGGTCGTTCTGGCTCAACGACAAGGAATCCGAAGTCGGCGCCTGTGAAGCTCAGCTCAACTCCGGTGACAGGGTCCTTTTCTTCCCGAGCTGCTACGGCGCGCAGTGCCCGTTTCCCGCGCCCCTGCCGCTCGAGGCGGAAGCTCCGACGAGCGCGAACGTGGGCGAACCCGTCCAGGTCGTCGTGAGGAAGTTCAACACCGCGGGTGTAGGCTCGGAAGTGGCGGGTGCGACTGTCGTCGGCGGGGGTGCAGGTGCGGTCACCGAAGCGCATGGGCGTGCGGTGATCACGTTCTCCCATGCCGGCGAGACGATGCTTCAGGTCAACGCGCCGAACGCGATCCGGACCGAGACGACGGTCTGCGTCCACGACGGCAATGACGGGACGTGCGGGACGACCGTTCCCCCGGCGGTTCCGTCACCCACCCCGGTCGTTGTCGTATCACCGTCGATCCCTCCCGATGTCGCTCTGCTCGGAGGCGTGACAGCTGGTCACATATACGCCGCGCGTCACGCCCCCCGCGTGCTCACCGGCACGATCGAGGTACCCAGCGGCGGGACGCTGAGAGACGTTCGCATCCGTCTCGAACGGAGTGACGGCCGTCGCTGCTTCGGCTTCGATGGGGCAAGGGAGGAGTTCGTACACGTGCACTGCGGCAGGGCTGAGTTCTTCTCGGTGGGCGACACGGAGTCGTTCAGCTATCTGCTCCCGACCCCGCTGAAGGCCGGACGTTACGTCTATGACATCGAGGCACTCAACGATTCCGGCGCCTCGACCAAGCTCGTCTGGGGTGTCAGCCAGGCCGTGTTTCGTGTTCGCTAGATCCACCCCTCTGGCCCTGCCCGCGCTCTGCGCCGTCGCGGTCTGCGGCATCGGCGCGCTCCCCGCATCGGCCTCCGGCCCGGCGCAGGCCGCCGCGGCGTCCCGTCCGCCGAGCGTCGAGACGATGATCGTCGGCACCGGCGGGAAGATCCTCGCGGGCGCCCGCTCGGTCGCCGCGGCGGCCACCACGCTGCACGTCGGGGGCAGGGGCTGCGCGGTGGCGCCCGCCACGCCCCTTGCGGTCCTGGCCGCCGAGCGGAGGGCGGGAGGCCCGAGCTTCCGGCTGCGCGACTACGGGCACTGCGGCCCCTCCCCGGCCAACTCCGGGGAGCTGTTCGTGTACTCGATCGGGGGGGAGACCAACAGCGGCCAGAGCGGATGGGAGTACAAGGTCGATGGCGTGTCCGGCTCGACCGGAGCGGGCGACGAGAGCGGTCCGATGGGCAACGGCCGGCGCCTGCGCTCCGGGGACCGCGTCCTGTGGTTCTGGTGTGAAGCCGTCGCGGGCGGCTGTCAGCGGACCCTGTCCGTGAGTCCGGCGAGCGCGACCGCATCCCCGGGAGGCCCGCTCGCCGTGACGGTCACGGCCGAGGACAACGAAGGGCGGGCGATCCCCGTCGGCGGGGCGATCGTCACGCTGGGGGGAGCCTCCGCCGCCACCGCTGCCGACGGACAGGCGACCCTGGCCGCACCCTCCGCGCCCGGCAGCTATCAGCTGCAGGCGACCCGCGCCGGGCTCGTACCGTCGTTCCCGGGTACGGTCCTGGTGGGGTGAGGGCGCTTGCGGCAGCGCTCCTGGGGGCGGTTGCAGTGCTCGCGCCGACCGGCTGCGGACTCGGCGCGGGGCCGACCCCGAGTGCCGTCCAGCTGCTCGTCACCCGCGAATTCGGCGCCCGCCGGGTGGGCGGCACGGGACCCCTCAAGGTCTCCGGCCAGGAGACGGTGATGAGCCTGCTGATGCGCAACCACCGGGTGGAAACCCGCTTCGGCGGCGGCTTCGTCCAGAGCATCGACGGTCTCTCCGGCGGCGAGGAAACAGGACGGCCGGTCGACTGGTTCTACTACGTCAACGGCGTCGAGGCACCGCGCGGGGCGGCCGCCACGAACGTGCTCCCCGGCGAGCACATCTGGTGGGACCGCCACGACTGGAGCCAGGCCGAGGGCGTGCCGGCGGTCGTCGGCTCGTTCCCCGAGCCGTTCCTGGGCGGGGTCGAAGGCAAGCGGCTGCCGGTGCGGATCGAATGCGAATCGGTGTCCGGCAATGCCTGTCAGACCGTCGACGAGCAGATGGCGAAGCTGGGCATCCCCGCCGCGGTCTCCGCCGCCGGCGGCGGAGTCGCCGGGCCGGAAACCCTGCGGGTGCTCGTCGGCACGTGGCTGAACGTGGACAGCGACCCCGCCACCCACACGATCGCCGAGGGGCCTCGTGCGAGCGGGGTCTACGCCCGTTTCTCCCCGGACGGGCGCACCCTCACGCTGCTCGACCAGGACGGCCGTCCGGTGCGCACGCTCACCTCCGGGGCGGGCCTGATCGCGGCCACGCGCACTGGGGAAGCCGCCCCCGTGTGGGCGGTCACGGGCACCGACCAGGCGGGTGTCCAGGACGCGGCGCGGGGGCTCGACACGGCGACGCTCGAGGACCGTTTCGCGGTGGCCCTGCTCGGCAGCGAAAGCCTCGGCCTGCCGGTGGTGGGTCGATGAGGCAGATGGGGGGAGCAGGCCGCATCGCCTATCGGCGGCTCGCCAGTCCCCTGCACGCTGCCCGCGCGCCGGTTGCCGCCTGCTACGGGGCGGCACTGGCGACCGCGGCACTGATCGTCGAGCACCCCCTCCTGCTCGTCGCCCTCCTGCTCGCCGTGCTGGCCGCAGGCACGGCGGCCGGTGTCGGGCCGCAGCTGCGGAGGGCCGCCCGCACGATGGCACTGCCGATCCTGGCCCTGACTGTGATCGTCAACGTGCTCGTCAGCCGCGAGGGGCTGACCGTGTTCGCCCGCCTGGGCGACTGGGGAGTGCTCGGCCAGGTCAACCTCACCGTCGAGGCGGTCGTCTACGGCCTCGTGTTCGGGCTGCGGATGCTCGTCGTGACCCTCGCCTGCATGCTCGTGATCTGTGCCGCCAACCCGGATGAGCTGCTGCTCGCCTTCCGGCGAATATCCCCCCGCTCGGCGCTCACCGCCACTCTCACGACCAGGTTGATCCCCGTCCTCGGCGAGGATGCCAGGCGCCTGGCGGAGGCTCAGCGCTGCCGCCCGGACAGGGGCGCCCGCGGCGCCCGGGGCAGGCTCGCGATCCTGCGGGCGACGGTCGGCGGGGCGCTCGAGCGCTCGCTCGACGTCGCAGCGGTGCTCGAGATGCGCGGATACGGCTCCGCCGGTAGGGCACCGGCGGCGGGGCGGGCGTCGTCCCGGCACGACCTCTCGTTCGCCCTCGCCGCCGCCGGCCTGCTCGCGGTCTCGGCGGTCGTCGCCGGCGGCGACCTCGCCCCCTTTCACGCCTACCCGCTGATCAGCGTCGCGCTCACCCCGGCCACGTTCATGATCGCGGCCGTGCTGCTCGGGCTGGCGCTCGTCCCGTTCCTCGACAGGCGCGGCATCGAGCCGTGAGCGTGCTCCGCTTCGACGGCGTCCGCTACCGCTACCCCGCGGGGGACACAGACGCCCTGCGCGGGGTGAGCCTCGCGATCGAGCCCGGAGAGTTCTGCGTGCTCGCGGGGCTCTCGGGGTCCGGCAAGTCGACCCTGCTGCGGGCGGCCGCCGGCCTCGTGCCCCACTTCCACGGGGGCGTGTTCTCCGGCACGGTCACCGTCGCCGGGCTCGACACGCGCGAGCATGGCCCTGCCGCGGTCGGCGCGGTCGCCGGCACGGTGCTCCAGGACCCCGAGAGCCAGGTGATCATGACGACCGTGAGGGCCGAGCTCGCCCTGGCGGTCGAGAACCTCGGGCGCACGGCGGCGGCCGTCGCCCGCGCCGTCGAGGAGACCTCACTGGCGCTCGGGATCTCCCACCTTCTGGACCGGCCGACCGGGGAGCTCTCCGGGGGGGAGCTTCAGCGGGTGGCCCTCGCCGCGGCGCTCGTCTCCCGACCGCCGCTCGTGCTGCTCGATGAGCCCACCTCCCAGCTCGACCCGGTCGCCGGCGACGAGCTGATCTGGCAGCTGCGCAGGCTCAACCAGGAGTCCGATACGGCCGTGGTTCTGATCGAGCATCGGCTCGAGCGCTGCCTGGCGGCGGCCGACCGCGTCGTGGTGCTCGCCGATGGCGCCGTGGTCTGCGACGACGATCCCCGCGGGTTCCTCCGCTGGGCGGGCTCCCACGCCCGCATGCTGCAGACCCCGGGCGCCCGGCTGCTGGAGGCCGCCGGCCTCGGGCCGCCGCCCGCAGGCGTCAAGCAGGCGCGGGCGACCCTCCGCGCCCACGGCCTGCTCGAGGCCGCCCGGCCGTCTCCGGAGCGCTCCGCGGCTGTGTCCGAGAGCGGCCCTGCCCGCCGGCGACGGCGCCTGCCGGCCCGTCGTCGGCGGGGCGGACGCACGGTGGCGGCGCCGGCGCTGGCGATGGGGGGTGTGTGGCATGAGATCGACGATGGCCCCGCTGTACTGAGGGGCATCGACCTGGAGCTGTACGCTGGTGAGACGGCGGTTCTGATGGGACGCAACGGCGCCGGAAAGTCGACGCTGCTGCGTCACGCCGCCGGGCTGCTCGAACCGACGCGCGGAAACGTCCAGAGCCGGGGCCGGGTGGCGCTGCTGCTGCAGAACCCCGGTGACTACTTCCTGCACGAGCGGGTGGAGCTCGAGGCGCCGGCCGCGGCGCTCGCGCTCGCCGGCCTCGGCGAGCTGGGCGCCCGTCACCCCCGCGACCTGTCCGGAGGACAGCGACAGCGGCTCGCGCTGGCGGTCGTCCTCGGGGGCGAGGAGCCGCCCGCGACGCTGGCGCTCGACGAGCCGACGAGGGGGATGGACAGGGGCTCCAAGCAGGCTCTCGCCGGCTGGCTGACCGAGCGGGCGGGGGAGGGAATCGCGGTCGTGGTGGCCACCCACGACGCGGAGTTCGCCGCGGAGTTCGCCACGCGATCGCTGCTGATGGCGGGAGGGCGGATCATCGCCGACGGGCCCGTGGAGGAGATCCTCGCCGGCGGGTGGTACTTCTCGACGGAAACGGCCCGCATCCTCGAGGGTGCGGGTGGCGCCCTGCGCCCCGAGCAGGGAGCCGGGATCCTGAGGGCCCGCATGTCCACTCCGGCTTCATCCTCCTCCGAGGGAGAGCCCGCCCGGGAGCTGGCCCGATGAGCTGGCAGCTCGTCTCCTTCGCCCTCGTCGCCCTGTCGCTGGCCGTGGCGTTCTGGTCGTACGAGCGCTCGCACCCCCCGGCGAAGCTGGTGGCCGTCGTGGCCACCCTCGCCGCGCTCGCTGCCCTTGGCCGTGACGCGTTCGTGGCGATCCCCGACGTCAAGCCGATCACCGCGATCGTCCTCGTCGCCGGGGTCGCGTTCGGGCCGGGCCCCGGCTTCGCCGTCGGGGCGATCGCGGCCCTCGCTTCGAACGTCATGCTGGGCCAGGGTCCCTGGACCCCCTGGCAGATGCTCGGCTGGGGAATCGTCGGACTGCTCGGGGGGTGCCTCGGGAGTCTCGCGGTCCGGCGTCTTCATCCGCTGGCGATCGCCTTCGCCTGTGCGGCCGCCGCGGAGGTCTACAACCTCGTCGTCGACCTCTACACCTGGACCGGCACGGGCGCGCACACGCTGGCGGGCTTCGGGCTCGTCCTCGCCCAGGCCTCGATCTTCGACGCCACCCACGTCGTCGCGAGCTTTCTGTTCGCCCTCGCGTTCGGCACCGCGCTGCTGCGGATGCTCACGCGCGTACGCTCCCGCCTACAGGTCAGCTGGCAGCCGAGCGCCGCGGAGGGCGCCCCGGCGCCCACCCCCGTGGCCGCCGCCGGGACGGCCTCCCCGCTCGGGTCGCTGCTCCCCGCCGTCGCCCTGGTGCTCGCCCTGCCCGCCCTCCTCTTCGGGGTGCCCGCGACCGCCCGAGCGGGTGCGCCGGCCGGTCGTCCGCCGCAGCGGGCGAGGCTCGCGGCGAGCGGCGCGGTGGCGGCGCGGGCGACGCTCGCCCCCGAGCTCTCCTTCCTCGCCGGCGCCCAGAACTCCGACGGTGGCTTCGGCGGGGCCAGGGGGCAGGCGAGCAGCGAGCTGTTCTCGGCATGGGCGGCGATCGGACTCGCCGCCGGGGGACGCGACCCGCTCAGCCTCCGTCGCGGCGGGCACACCGTGCTCGATGCCCTCCGCGGCGAAGCGGGGAGCCTGCAGGGGGCCGGCGACCTCGAGCGCACGATCCTCGCCCTGCGGGCCTGCGGGGTCTCGGTGAACTCCTTCCCAGGCGGGGATCCCGTCGCCAGGCTGCTGCGGCTGCGCAGCCGCGACGGGTCCTTCGGAGAGCTCGCCAATCTCACTGCGTTCGCGATCCTCGCCCTCAGGGCCGCCGGGGAGCCCGCCGGGAGCCCGGTGGTGCAGGGCGCCCGGCGCTGGCTCGTGGCCCAGCACGATGATGACGGCGGCTTCGGCTTCGCCGCCGCCGGCGGCGTCAGCGATGTCGACGACACCGCCGCCGTCGTGCAGGCGCTCGTCGCCGCCGGCACCGGACCCGGATCGGCGCTCGGACGAGCCACGGCGTTCCTGCTGCGGGCCCAGAACCTCGACGGCGGGTTCCCTCAGCAGCCCGGCGAGACCTCCAACGCCCAGTCGACGGCGTGGGCCGTGCAGGGCCTCGTGGCGGTCGGTCGAGCCCCTGCGTCGGTCACCCGCTCGGGCAGCCGCTCACCGCTGGGCTACCTCGAAAGCCTGATCGCCCCCGACGGCAGTGTGCGCTACTCCCGTACGAGCTCCCAGACCCCCGTGTGGGTCACCGCCCAGGCGCTTACCGCGCTTGCCGCAAAGCCGTTTCCGGTCGCGCCCGTCGCGGGCGCGGCGAGGCCCGCCGCCGTCGCCGGCGGCCCGGCCCCCGGGGCGGCGAGGGCTGTCCCTGCACGGCGCTCGGCCGCCCACGCGCGCCTCCCGGCTGCGGACGCGTACCCGGTCGGGGCGCCCCGGCTGCAGGCGATGGCGCGCGCTCTCGGCGCGCTGCTCGGCGTCGCGCTGGCCCCCGTCAGCCGCTGAGCCGTTCAACCGGCTTTTAGGGAGGCGTCGTAGGCTTGCTGGCGATGCAGGCACACGTCTACAGCGCCGAGCCGATGCCCTCACGCCGCTCTGGGCGACCGGGGGCCTCCGGCCCTGCCCGCCCGCTGGCGGTCGCGGGCCTGTGCGTCCTGGCACTCGTGCTCGTGTGGGTGATCGCCTCGGAGCTGCCCGCGGGGCAGCTGCGGGACGCCGCGGCGCTCCGCGACTTCACCCTCCTCGGCCAACCCCGGGTGGATGCCGTGGCGAACTTCCTGCTGAAACTGCTCGAACCGCTCCTCTTCACGATCTGGGGAGCCCTGCTGGTGCTCGTCGCCGTCGCCCGTCAGCGTCCCCGGGTCGCCGCCGCAGTCGTGGCCGTGATGGCGCTCGCGCCGCTCAGTGCCGAGCTGCTCAAGCCCCTGCTCGCACACCCCCACGCGTCGGCCGGGGGGGTGTACGTGGGGCCCGCCTCGTGGCCGAGCGGCCACTCGACGGCGGCACTCGCCCTGGTGCTGTGCGTGGTGCTCGTGGCCCCCTCCCACCTGCGGCCGATGCTCGCCGCCGCCGGCGCGGTGTTCGCCGGGGCCGTCGGGGTCTCGCTGCTGATCCTCGCCTGGCACATGCCGAGCGACGTCCTCGCCGGCTATCTGGTCGCGGCCCTGTGGATGGCCCTCGCCGTCGCCGTCCTGCGGGCGGCCGATCGCCGCTGGCCCGCCCGCTTCCCGATCTGAGCGCTCGAGGCACGGATCGGCTCCCGCCGGGGCTGCTGCCCCGCCGACTGCCCCTCAGCCCGGCTGCCGGCCCTCGCCGCCGTGCCCGCCGGGCTGCCACAGCGGCTCGCCCCCGGGCGCGGCGGTCGCCGCGGCGTTGGCGGCCCGGGCGAGTATGAACAGCAGGTCGGAGAGGCGGTTCAGATAGCGCACCGCCTCCGGGTTGACATCCTCCCCGACGGCGATCGCCCGGCGCTCGGCCCGCCGGCAGACGGTGCGGCACACGTGCAGGTGCGCCGCGGCCGGCGTGCCCCCCGGAATCACGAATGAGCGCAGCGGCTCGAGCGTCGCGTTGACCTCGTCGCACGCCCGCTCGAGCCACTCTGTGTAGCCCGGGTCGACCCGCAGGCGCGCGCGCTCCTCGCCCCCCGTCCCCGTGGGGCCGTCTTGGGGGGCGGGCACCGAGAGGTCGGCTCCGAGGTCGAGGAGGTCGTTCTGCACCCGTCGCAGCCAGCCGGCGAAGGCCTCCGGCAGACCCGGCGCCAGCAACGCCACGCCGAGCGTGGCGTTGAGCTCGTCCACGGTCCCGTAGGCCTCGACCCGAGGATGGAGCTTGGAGACCCTGCTCATATCGCCGAGGTGCGTCTCCCCTCCGTCACCGAGCTTCGTGTAGATGCGGGTGAGGTTCACGGTCATCGCGTCTCGAGTCTCGCATACCGGGCGTCGCTGATCGGTCGGATCGGATACGTTCTCGCACCTCACATGCGGATCGGGGTTCCGAAGGAGACCGCGGCCGGCGAGCACCGTGTGGCGCTCGTGCCGGAGGTGGTTGGCAAGCTCAAGGCCATGGGCCTCGACGTCGTCGTGCAGTCGGGCGCCGGGGCGGGGGCGATGCTGAGCGACGCCGCCTTCGTAGCGGCGGGAGCCGAGATCGCCGAGGACTCCCGCGAGGTGTGGGGGGCCGACGTCGTCGTGACGATCGCCCCGCCGGAGCCCGAGCTGATACGGGGGCTGGGGGAGGGGTCGATCCTGATCGGGTTCCTCGCGCCCCTCACCAGCCCAGCCACGACCCGGGCGCTCGCCGATGCGAAGGCGACGGCGTTCGCGATGGAGGCGATCCCCCGCATCTCCCGCGCCCAGGCGATGGACGCCCTGTCCTCCCAGAGCAACGTAGCCGGCTATCGGGCGGCGCTGCTCGGCGCCGAGGAACTCGGGCGCTTCTACCCGATGCTGATGACGGCCGCCGGCACGATCCCGCCGGCGAAGGTGCTCGTCCTCGGCGTCGGCGTCGCCGGCCTGCAGGCGCTCGCCACCGCCAAACGCCTCGGCGCCCGCACCACCGGCTACGACGTCCGTCCGGAGGTCTCCGAGCAGGTCGAGTCGCTCGGCGCGCAATGGCTGGATCTGGGCGTGGAGGCCAGCGGCGAAGGGGGCTATGCGCGGGAGCTGACCGAGGAGGAGAGGGTCCGCCAGCAGCAGGCTCTGACCGACGCGATCAAGGGCTTCGACGTCGTCATCACGACGGCGCTCGTGCCCGGGCGCCCCGCCCCCCGGCTGGTCACGGCGGAGGCGGTCGAGGGGATGAAGCCGGGATCGGTGATCATCGACCTCGCGGGCGAGTCGGGCGGCAACTGCGAGCTGACGGAGCCGGGCCAGACGGTCGTCCGCCACGACGTCAAGATCGTCTCCCCGCTGAACCTCCCGGCGGGCATGGCCGAGCACTCCTCACAGCTGTTCGCCCGCAACGTGCTCGCGCTGCTGGAGCTGTTCGTGGGGGAGGACGGGGCGCTGAAGCTGGACTTCGACGACGAGATCGTCAGCGGCGCGTGCATCGTGCGCGACGGCGAGGTGGTCAACCCCGGCGCGAGGGCGACCCTGCAGGCGGCGGGCTCGGCACCCGAGAGCGGCGGCGATCGATGATCATCGCGACCATCCTCACCACCAACCTCGCAATCCTCGTCCTCGCGGGCTTCGTCGGCTTCGTGGTGATCTCCAAGGTGCCGAACACCCTGCACACGCCGCTGATGTCGGGGACCAACGCGATCCACGGGATCGTGCTGGTCGGGGCTCTGCTGCTGCTCGGCCTGCCGGGGCTCGATGACCTCAGCAAGGCGCTCCTCGTGATCGCCGTCGCCTTCGGCACGATCAACATCGTCGGTGGCTTCCTGGTGACGGACCGGATGCTCGAGATGTTCAAGACCAGGCCGAAGCCGGCCAAGGACGACAAGGACGAGCACGACCACGAGCACGGGGACGGGGGCGCCAAGTGAACGCCGTCCCCGCCACCGTGCTCGTGCAGAGCGAAAGCTTCATCTACGTCCTCTACATAGTCGCCTTCTCCCTCTTCATCCAGGGGCTGCGGGGGCTGGCCGGCCCGACGACGGCGGTGAGGGGCAACAGGACCGCCGCCGTCGGGATGGCGATCGCCGTGATCGCCACGCTCCTGAACCCGGGAGAGGGCAACTGGGGGTTGATCGCGCTCGGCGTCGCGCTGGGCGTCGCCGTGGGCGTTCCGGCGGCGCGTGGCGTGAAGATGACGGCGATGCCCCAGATGGTCGCGCTGTTCAACGGCGTGGGGGGCGGCGCCGTGGCGCTGATCTCGTGGGTGGAGTTCCGTAACTACGGCTCGACCTACGGCTCACGGACCGTGTACGTCGGCGGCGAACTGGGGGGCGTGATCGTCCACGTCGGGGCGGTGCCGACGTACGTGGCGATCTTCTCGGTGTTCGCGGCGATCGTCGGCTCGATCTCCTTCTGGGGCTCGAACATCGCCTTCGGCAAGCTCCAGGAAATCATCCCCGGCCGCCCGATCTCGCTCGGCGCGGCCCAGCAGGCGGTCAATCTCGTGCTGCTGGTCCTCGCCGTGGCCGCCGGCATCGACCTCATCGCCGGCGCCCACTCCGAACTGCTGTTCATCGGCATGCTGGTACTCGCCGCGCTCCTCGGCAACGCCCTCGTGCTGCCGATCGGGGGGGCCGACATGCCGGTCGTGATCTCCCTGCTGAACGCCTTCACCGGGCTGTCGGCGGCGGCCACGGGGATGGCGCTGAACAACCCCGCGCTGATCGTCGCCGGCATGCTCGTGGGAGCCTCGGGCTCGATCCTCACGAAGCTCATGGCGAACGCCATGAACCGCTCGATCCCCGCGATCGTGGCCGGCGGCTTCGGCGGCGGAGGTGCGATCGAGGGGGCCTCGGGCGCCGGGGAGCACGCGGGAACGGTCCGCACGACCAGCGCCGCGGACGCCGCGATCCAGCTCGCCTACGCCAGCCGCGTGGTGATCGTCCCCGGCTACGGCATGGCCGTCGCCCAGGCCCAGCACGCGGTGCGCGAGCTGACCAAGGAGCTCGAAGACCGCGGTGTGGAAGTCAGCTACGCGATCCACCCGGTCGCCGGGCGGATGCCGGGGCACATGAACGTGCTGCTGGCCGAGGCCGACGTCCCCTACGACCAGCTCAAGGAGATGGACGAGGCCAACCCGGAGTTCCAGCGCACGGACGTCTCGCTCGTGATCGGAGCCAACGACGTCACCAACCCCGCCGCCAAGAACAACGCCTCCTCGCCGATCTACGGGATGCCGATCCTCGAGGTCGCCGACAGCCGCTCGGTGATCGTGATCAAGCGCTCGATGAATCCCGGATTCGCAGGCATCGAAAACGAGCTGTACTACGACCCGAAGACCTCGATGCTGTTCGGCGACGCGAAGACGGCGGTCAGCGAAATCGCCGCCGAGCTCGCTCACCTGTAGGTCCCGCTCTCGCTGTCCTGTCCTCTGCGAGACTGGACTCGTGATCGAGCGCAGCCAGGCCCTTGCCGCTCTCGCCGAGGAGGAGTTCGACGTGGTGGTCGTCGGTGGCGGGATAACCGGCGCCGGGGTGGCCCTCGACGCCGCCTCCCGCGGCTACAGCGTGGGTCTGGTGGAGCGGGCCGACTTCGCCTCCGGAACCTCGAGCCGATCGAGCAAGCTCGTTCACGGAGGCCTGCGCTATCTGCAGAACTTCGATCTCGGCCTCGTCCGCGAGGCGCTGCTGGAGCGGCGGCTGATGGTCACGCTGGCGCCCCACCTGGTGCGCCCGCTGCCCCTGGTGGTGGCGGCCTTCGACGGCGCCCACCCCGACAGGCTGGTGGGGGTCGGCCTGAACCTCTACGACGTGATGTCCGTCGAACGCGACAGGCTGCGTACCCGCCGCGGACGTCGCTCCCGCTCGGAGCGCTCGGCGCAGCCGGAGGCGGGGATCCAGACGGCCGCCCCCGACGAGAGCGAGTCCTGGAGCCCCGAGCGCCACCGGGTGATCAGCGGCGAGGAGGTGGTCGAGCTGCTTCCCGCGCTGGCCGGCCGGGAGCCCACCAGCGGCTACCTGTTCTACGACTGCCAGACCGACGATGCACGCCTCGTGCTCACCGTCCTCGGCGAGGCCGAGCGTTTCGGCGCGGTCTGTGCCAACCGTGTGGACGTCATCGGCCTGCTCGAGCGGGACGGCCGCGCCCGTGGGGTGCAGGCGCTGGACGTGGAGAGCGGGGAGCCCTTCGTGGTACGTGGCGCGAACGTCGTCAACGCCACGGGGGTGTGGGCCGACGAGCTGCGTCCCCAGGAGCTCCACGACGAGGCCGAGCTGCCGCGGATCCGTCCGAGCCGCGGAACCCACGTGACGATCCGCCACGAGGATCTGCCGCTCGTGGCAGGGGCGATCGTCCCCGCCGGCTCGGGCCGCTCGATCTTCGCCCTGCCCTGGCTCGGACACACGCTCGTGGGGACCACCGACAACGACTACAGGGGCCCTCTCGCGCACGTTCGACCGTCGGGGCAGGACATCGACTACCTGCTCGACGCGATCAACACGTTCTTCGCCACGGACATCTCCCCCGCCCAGCTGACGGGGGCCTTCGCGGGCGTGCGCCCCCTGATCTCCACCGGGGATCCGAAGAAGTCGGTCGACATCTCACGCAAGGCCGAGCTGTACGAGACCTCCTCGGGGATGATCACGATCACGGGTGGGAAGCTGACCACCTGGCGGAGGATGGCGAAGATGACCGTCGATCGGCTGGTCGAGCGCGACGCCCTCGACGCGCCCTGCCGCACGCACGAAATCCCCCTTGGACAGGCGATCGCCGTCGAGGAGCTGCCGCGCGTGGAGGGGGTGGCGCCCGAGTCCTACCCGGCGCTGGCCGCGCGCTACGGCCACGCCGCCCACGACGTGCTCGCCCTCGCCGCCGCCCGCGGCGAGCTGGCCCAGCCGATCGTCGAGGGCCTCCCCGACCTTCTCGCAGAGGTCGCGCTCGCCGCCGGCCGAGAGCAGGCGCGGAGCATCGGCGACGTGCTGCTGCGGCGCACCCGCCTGGGGCTGATCGCCGCCCGGGAGCTCACGTCGGCGTCTCCGTTCGACGCCGCGTCCCCGGCGGGTACCCCGCCGGGCGCCTCCGGCGAGCGCGCACGGGGTCGGTCCTCCGACGCCCGGGCCGGCGGGCGTCCCGTCCAGCGCGTCGGCGATGTCATGGCCCGCGAGCTCGGATGGGACCGAGCGCGACTCGCCGCCGAGCTCGAGCGCTTCGCGGAGGAGGCCGACGCGGAGGGAATCCTCGGCGCCTGCGACGTGTCGGGGGGCGGGTCCCAGGCAGGGGGAGACGCGCTGACGGCCGAGCTCGCCCCGTGAGCTCCTCCGTCCACGTCCTGCGGGCGATGGACGCCACCGTGCAGCTGGGCGGACGCCCGCTGTTGATGGGCATCGTCAACGCGTCCCCCGATTCCTTCAGCGACGGCGGGATGCATCCGAGCCCTGCCGCCCGCCTCGCCCTCGCCCGAGAGCTGCTGGAGGCGGGTGCCGACATCCTCGATGTCGGGGGCGAGTCGGCGTCGACGGGGAGCCCTGCGGTCGACCCGGGGCGGGAGATCGAGCTCGTGGCCCCCCTGATCGAGCGGATCGTCGGGGAGCTGGGGGCGACCGTCTCGGTCGACACCTACAAGCCGCCCGTGGCGCTGGCCGCGATCGCCGCCGGGGCGAAGATCGTCA
The DNA here is from genome assembly GCA_035314405.1 of Solirubrobacteraceae bacterium. Classification (GTDB taxonomy): domain Bacteria; phylum Actinomycetota; class Thermoleophilia; order Solirubrobacterales; family Solirubrobacteraceae; genus Palsa-744. The sequence continues at coordinate 15,329 of DATFZP010000170.1, forward strand.
ATGACGTGAGCGGCCTGCGCGACCCCGAGCTGGCGGATGTCTGCGCGCGGACGGGTGCGGCCCTGGTGGTGATGCACACGCGGGCCGCTCCGCGGGAGCGCCTGCAGGACCCCGACCTCTACGACGACGTCACGAGCGAGGTGATCGCCTTCCTGAGGGAGCGGATGGCGCTGGCGCTCTCCCGCGGGTGCGAGCTCGAGCA
>DATFZP010000171.1:0-5077 GCA_035314405.1 Solirubrobacteraceae bacterium
GGACCCCAGGGGCGAGCTGCCCGTCCCCGAGCGTGTCGCTGGAGCTCTTCGACGTCGCCACCGGGCGCAGGCTGGCGATTCCCGGAATCGGCGTCCTGCCGGGCGGCAAGGAAGCGCAGCTCGTCCGGGTCCTGGTGTCCAGGGACGGGGCCGTCGCATGGCTCGTGAAGTCCGAAGTGGAAGTCACCTCCTCGCTGTATGGCTGCCTGGCGAGCCCCCTGCGGAGGGGGCTCCTGTGCACGCCCCGCCTGTTCGCCGAAGGCAGCATCCCGGCGGCCTCGGCGCGGCTCTCGGGCACGACGCTGAGCTGGACGGCGGGGGGCGTGGCCGGCTCGAGCGCGCTCTGAGAGCGTCCGGGGCGATCGCCGCGTGGGTGGGCCGCGGACCAGAGCGGCGGGCGCGTCATGTAGTCGGTGGTCCCTGCCGATAGGAACCCCGTGGTTCCCTGGTCGATCGAGCGGAAGCCGGCAGCGGCGATGCTGTCGCGGCTCGGCCATCTCGCTTTGGTGTCGGGCGCCGCGATCGCCCTGCTGGCGGCCGCCTCGCCGGCGGCAGGCGCCCACGCCGTGAACGGATATCCCGCTGCCCCGGCTCGTTCCCACGCGAGTCACAGACGAGCGGTCGCGAGCCGCCGGGCGGTCGCCCGCCCGGCGATCATCGGCGGCCATCCGGCCGCAGCCGGGTCGTTCCCGTCGCTCGCATTCATCGCCGACAAACGGAGTGCGAGAGAAGTCGCCCTGTGCAGCGGGACGGTTGTCGCCCCGAACCTCGTTCTGACGGCCGGCCACTGCGCCGAGAACCTCGAAACCGGGCTGGGCGACCCACCGTCGGGCTACCGGGTGGTGACGGGTACGGTCGATTGGAACGACACCACGGATCGACAGATCTCGGGCGTGAGCAGGGTGCTCGTGTTCCCGTCCTTCGAAACGGGCGGGCCGCTGCTGGGGTGGGGCGATGCCGCGCTGCTCGTCCTGTCGACGCCCACGACGGCGCCGCCGATCCCTGTGGCTTCCGCCTCCGAGTCCGGGCTGTGGCAGCCGGGATCCACGGCGACGATCGCGGGATGGGGCCGCACCCACTACCGGCAGAAGGGTGTGAGCGAAACGCTGCAATGGGCGACGACGGTCGTGCAGAGTCCCGAATGGTGTGAGAGCTACGAAGACTTCCATCCTCACGGTGAACTGTGCGTGATCGACGCGCCGGCTGATGAAACCGGGGGCTGCGAGGGGGACAGCGGCGGGCCGCTCCTCGCCGACAGCTCCGGAGCGCTCGTTGAGATCGGGATCGTGAGCCGTGGGTTCGAAGAATGCTCCACGGACGCACCGACCATCTTCACCCGCTCAGAACTGGTCTTCCCGTGGGTCCACCGATTGATCGAAGCCCTCAGCCCCGGAACGGCGCAGGCGCCGGTGCCCGGCGTCCCCGTGAGCGAACCGCCCCCGCTGTCGCTCGCGCAGGCGGACGCGACCATCAGGAGCATCATCCGGAGGTGGACCGGAAGAGCTCCCCACGACCTCAACGATCGCTGCGCGAGCGAAACCGCGAGCGCGGTGGCCTGCGACGGGATATGGGCCACCGGGCCCGCGTCGAGCTCGGCGATGCTCTACTGGGGGGTGTTCCGCCTCGAACGACAGGACGACGGCCTGCACGGCTCGTTCGTGGGCCATCAGGTCCAGGGTGGGTGCGCCCAGCGGTTCGGGGTGAAGCGATGCACATCGCGGGTGCATTGGCGTCAGGGCTGACCGCGCCGCACCCCTGAAGCGCGTCGAGCCCCTACAGCGTCGAGCCCCTAGAGTGTCGAGCCCGTGAGCGCGTCGAGCCCGTATGATCCGCCGTGAGAGCAGGAGGCGATCGGAGGGGGTCTGCGATGCACCGGGGAATGACGCGCAGGGAGCTGCTGAAAGCGGGGGCTGCGGCGGGAGTGCTCGCGCTGGGGGTCGATCCGCTGATCCAGCAGGCGCTGGCGGAGGGGCCGAAGACGGGCCGGCTGAGCGACATCGAGCACGTCGTGATCCTGATCCAGGAGAACCGCTCCTTCGACCACTACTTCGGGACCCTCCCGGGGGTGCGTGGCTTCGGGGAAGAAGGGGCCCTCCCGACCCTCTACCAGACCGGCTACCCGGTGGCGGGCTTCGAAGGGGAGCTGCTGCCGTTCCACCTGGAAACCGGGGGGGCGTCCCAGTGCCTTCACGACATCACCCACAACTGGGCTCCTCAACACGAATCGTGGGACGGGGGTGCGATGGACGGGTTCGTCCGCACCCACATCGCGGTGGACGGCCTGGAAGCCGGGCCGGCGACGATGGGCTACTACGAGCAGGGGGACCTCCCCTTCTACTACGCCCTCGCCGAAGCGTTCACGATCTGCGACGGGTACCACTGCTCGGTCCTCGGCCCCACCGACCCCAATCGCCTGTTCAGCATGTCGGGGACGATCGATCCCGACGGGACCAACGGAGGGCCGCTGATCGAAACCCTCACGTTCACCCAGAGGGACGCCCTGGAAGGGAAGTTCACGTGGACGACGATGCCCGAGCAGCTGTCGGCGGCGGGGGTCAGCTGGAAGGTCTACACCGGCTCCCCCTTCGGGGTGGAGGACAACGTCCTGACGTACTTCCACGCCTACCAGACCAACCCGGCCCTGGCGGCGGCGGCCTTCTCACCGGTCTACCCGACCGACTTCAAGGCCGACCTCGAACATCACGAACTCCCCCAGGTCTCGTGGGTGCTCGAGTCGGCGTTCCAGACCGAGCACCCGGGCCTGTCCACTGCGAAGCTCGGAGAGCAGGCGGTGGCGGACCTGCTGAAAATGCTGCTCGCACATCCGGGGGCATGGGACAAGACGGCCCTGTTCCTCACGTGGGATGAGAACGGGGGGTTCTTCGACCACCTCGCCCCGCCGGTCGCCCCGCCGGGGACGCCGGGGGAGTACCTCACGGTCCCGGACCTGACCGGCGCCTCGGGGGGCATCGAGGGACCGATCGGACTGGGCTTCAGGGTGCCGCTGCTCGTGCTCTCCCCGTTCAGCAAGGGGGGGTTCCTGTGCTCGGAAACCTTCGACCACACCTCCCTGCTCCGCTTCCTGGAGACGAGGTTCGGCGCGGAGGTCCCCAACCTGAGCGCCTGGAGAAGGGCGGTCACGGGAGACCTCACGAACGCGTTCAACTTCATCAAACCCGACCCCACGAAGCCTGACCTTCCCAAGGTCAGGCTCCCTAGAAATGAAAACTGCGGCATCTCCGGGGTGAAGGTGCCGCCGAACTCCCTCCCCTACCAGGCCCCCGGCCACATCCCGGCCCCGAGCGGGCCCGTCTGAGGGCGCCGACCGGACACCGCCTCCCGAGGGACGGTCCACCGGCGGCGGCAGGGGTCCTCGGCTGCTATCACGCTCGGACGTGAGAGAGAGACAGCCTGAGGGCAGGAACGGGATCGAGGTCGAAGGGCTCGTCCGGGACTTCAAGGGCGGCGTGAGGGCCGTCGACGGGATCGACCTCGAGGTCGCCCCTGGCGAGATCTACGGGTTCCTCGGCCCCAACGGGGCAGGGAAGTCGACGACCGTGCTCGTGCTCACGACCCTGCTCCCCCCCACCGCCGGCAGGGCGAGGGTGGCGGGGCTCGACGTCGTCCACCAGGGGTCGGAGGTCAGGGGGGCGATCGGGGCCTCCCTGCAGGAATCGGCGCTCGACCCGTTCCTGACGGGGCGGGAGCACATGCGCCTGCAGAGCGCCCTCCACGGCCTCGACAAGGCCGACAGGGACGCCCGTGCGCAGGAGCTGCTCGAGAGGGTGGGGCTCACCCAGGCGGCCGACCGGAAGGTCGGGGGCTACTCGGGCGGGATGAAGCGGCGGCTCGACCTCGGGCTGGCGCTCGTTCACCGGCCGAGGCTGCTGTTCCTCGATGAGCCGACGACGGGCCTCGATCCCCAGAGCCGGGCTGCCCTGTGGGATGAGGTCAGGAGGCTCGCCGGGGACGGGGTGACGGTGTTCCTCACGACCCAGTACCTCGAGGAGGCGGACGTGCTCGCCGACAGGGTGGGGATCATCGACAGGGGGAAGATCGTCGCGGAGGGCACCCCGGCCGCTCTGAAGGCGGAAATCGGCAGGCCGAGCGTGGAGGCGATCCCGGTCGACCCGGCCGACAGGGATCGCCTGGCGAGCGTGATGGGGCGCTTCGGAGAGGAGGCGGCGGCGTCGGCCAACGGGGTGGCGGCGAGGCTGCCGGAGGGGGTGAGGGACCTCGCGGAGATCGTGAGGACCCTCGACGGGGAAGGGATCGCGATCGCCGACCTGCGCCTGCACTCCCCAACCCTCGACGACGTCTTCCTCGCCAAGACCGGCCGCTCGCTGGAGGGCTCGAGCGACGGCCCTGCGCCCGACGACGGGCGGGCGAGGGGGGCACAGGGCGGGCGGGCCTCCGCGGACGGGGCCGCGCCGGCGGACGGGGCCCCGGAGGACGGAGCCTCGCCCGACGGGACGCACGCCGGACGGGAGAGGGCGGACGAGGTGTCGAGGGGGAGATGACGGGGACGGTGGGGAGATGACGGGGACGGTGGCGACCCAGGTGGGGGTGCTCGCGAGGCGGTCGCTGCTGAAGACCCTCCGCCAGCCCTTCCAGCTGTTCCCCCTGATCTTCTTCCCGATCATCCTGTTGGCGGTGAACGCGAGTGGGCTGAAAGCGGCGACGAGGCTGCCGGGCTTCCCCACCCACTCCTACCTGTCGTTCGCGATCGCGGTGGCGTTCGTCCAGGGGGCGATGTTCGCGCTGATCAACAGCGGGACGAACCTCGCGGAGGACATCGAGAGCGGGTTCTTCAACCGGCTGGCCCTGACCCCCCTCAGGAGGGTGGGGCTGATCGGTGGGCTGCTGCTGGGGGTGGCGGCGCTGGGGGCGATGCAGTCGGCGGTGTACATGCTCATCGGCGGGGTCGCTGGAGCGCACCTCGACGCGGGTCTCTCGGGGGCGCTCGTGATCCTCGCGCTGGGAGCCATCACGACGGTGGGCTTCGGGGCGCTCGGGTGTGCGGCCGCCCTGAGGACCGGGTCGGGGGAGGCGGTGCAGGGGCTGTTCCCCCTGTTCT
>DATFZP010000172.1:0-5488 GCA_035314405.1 Solirubrobacteraceae bacterium
GGCCTCGATCGGGCGCTCGCGGGAGTCGAGGTCGCCTATTACCTGATTCATTCGATGGAGCGCTCGCCCGCCGGACACATTCCGTTCGCTGAGCGGGAGCGGCTGGCCGCTGAGAACTTCGCTGCGGCGGCCGCCCGCGCCGGAGTCCCCCGGATCGTCTACCTCGGCGGTCTCGTGCCCCACTGGAGCGAGCAGCCGAGGCCTGCCGGCGCGGGAGGAGCCCCACCGAGCTCCCGGCATCTGGCAAGCCGGGAGCAGGTCGCTCGGATCCTGCTCGAAGCGGTTCCGAGCTCGATCGCCCTGCGCGCCTCGATCGTCATCGGGGCACGATCACGCTCGTTCCGCCTGCTCGTCCGGCTGGTGGAGCGCATGCCGGTACTCACACTCCCCGCCTGGCACACCTACCGTACGCAGCCGATCGACCAGCGGGACGTGATCGAGATGCTCACGGCATGTGCCACCGCCCCACTCGGCGGCAGATCGCTGGACATCGGCGGTCCCGACGTGCTCAGCTACGGGGAGATGCTGAGCGAGATCGCCGAGCTGATGCTGGTCAATCGTCCGGCGCTCACACTCGGTGTGAACCTCACGCCCGTCACCGCGCGCGTGGCGGCGGCCCTCGCCGGTGAGGACCCCGAACTCGTGGTGCCGCTGATGGAAGGCCTGCAGGGCGACCTGCTGCCGGCCGATGACCACGCCGCGGAGCTGCTGAACGTCCACCTGCACTCGTTCGCCTCCGCGGTCGAGCACGCCCTCGCCGAATGGGAGGAACACGAACCGCTGGCAGCCCGCTGATGGCGCGGGTGACGGCGTCGATCCACATCGCCGCCCCACCGGATGAGGTGTGGCGCACGGTGATGGACCCGAACTCGCTCGCCGACTGGGTCACGATTCACCGCAAGCTGGTGTATGCCGACGACGGGCCCCCCAGGGTGGGGTTCAGGATGGACCAGCAGATCCACATGAGGGGGGTGAGCCTGGAGGTGCACTGGACCCTCGTGGAGTGCCGTCCCGACGAGCTGGCGGTGTGGGCCGGCCGGGGTCCCGCCCGCTCGAAGGCTCGCAGTGAGTATGTCCTGCGACCCGAGGACGGAGGGACCCGGTTTGACTACCGCAACGAGTTCCGAGGTCCGCTCGGACCGCTGGGGGCGATGGTCAGCAGGGCTCTCGTCGGGGGCATGCCCGCTCGGGAGGCAAGACGCACTCTCGATCGGCTGCGCGCCCTGCTCGAGTCAAACAGCGGCGTAAACGACTAGTGTAAGGTGAACCACATAGGCGATGTGACTCTCTAAGCCACATCGACACGAGTGAAGAGGACTAACCGTGACAGACTTCCTTGATGACAAGCGCCGGGAGATCACCGAGCGACTGAAGGAGTTGAAGCCTCTGGCAGAGGAGTTCGCCCGCCTCGAGGCTGCTGCGTCGGCGCTCGCCGGCGTCGGTGGATCGGCATCCGCTGCGGCCACCACAGCCAAACCGGCCCGCCGTGGGCCGGGGCGTCCGCGGGGGTCGGCGGGTCGCACCCGGAAAGCGCCCGCGGCGAAAAAAGCAGCGTCGAAAGCAACACGCAAAACGGTTCCCAAAGCGACGCGCAAACCCACGCGCAAAACGACGCGCAAACCGGCACGCAAAGCGACACGCAAACCGGGGCGTCCGCCGGCACGCAGGGCGGGCCGGCGAAAAGGGAGCGGCACGCGCGCCGCTGAAGCCCTCGCCTTCGTGCAGGGCCAGCCGGGGATCACGATTCCCGAGCTGGCGGCGAAGATGGGCATCAAGCAGAACTACCTGTACCGAGTCCTCCCTGGCCTCGAGCAGGAAAAAAAGGTGCAAAAGCAGGGACGCGGCTGGCACCCACGGGGGTAGGCGGGGTCCTGGCCGCCCCGGGCACGGGAACTCCCGAGTCCCGGGGCTGAGAGGTGAGAGCGCGGCCCGGCGGCCGCGCTCCTCCCACCTCCGTGTGCGCTCGTCCTCCGGAGCGGTCTGCGCTCGTCCCCGGACCGAGATGCACCTCCCTGCAGCGCTTGGGAGGGCGTCCAGCCCCCGGCTAGATCATCCCCTGGCTCGAGACCGTGTCGCGCTCGCCGATGAGCTCGGCCACCGACGCGTCGATCCTCTCTCGTGAGAACTCGTCGATCTCCAGCCCCTCGACGATCGTGTACCCCCCTCTCGAGCAGGTGCACGGGAATCCACAGATGAGCCCGTCGGGCACTCCGTAGGAACCGTCGGAGGGCACCCCCATCGAGACCCAACCGCCGTCCGTCCCGGCGATCCAGGCGCGCACGTGATCGATGGCCGCGTTCGCCGCCGACGCCGCCGAGGAGGCACCGCGCGCCTCGATTATCGCCGCGCCCCGCTTGCCGACGTTCGGCAGGAACTCCTGTTCGATCCACACCTGGTCGTCGACCGCAGCCGCGGCCTGCTGGCCGCGGACCTCCGCGTGGAAGAGGTCGGGGTACATCGTCGGGGAGTGATTGCCCCACACCCCCATGTGGGAGATGTCGCTGACCGGGACCGCGAGCTTGCCGGCAAGCTGGGCGATCGCCCGGTTGTGATCCAGGCGCATCATCGAGGTGAAGCTCTCCCGAGGGATGTCGGGGGCGTTGTTCATCGCGATCAGGCAGTTCGTGTTGGCGGGGTTGCCGACCACGAGAACCTTGACGTCGGCTGCCGCCACAGCGTTCAAGGCCTTGCCCTGCACCGTGAAGATCTCGCCGTTGGCGCTCAGCAGCTCGGCCCGCTCCATGCCCTTCGTGCGGGGGCGCGACCCCACCAGCAGCGCGATGTTCGTGCCGTCGAAGGCGTCCGCCGGATGATCGTGCAGGTCGATGCCCGCCAGCAGCGGGAAGGCGCAGTCGACGAGCTCCATCGCCACCCCCTCCAGCGCGCCCATCGCCTGGGGGATCTCGAGCAGGCGCAGATCGACGGGCTGCTCGGGACCGAGCAGCTGGCCGCTGGCGATTCGAAACACGATGCTGTAGCCGATTTGACCGGCGGCGCCGGTGACCGTTACTCGTACGGGAGTGCTCACAGATTCATCTCCTGGGTGCGGTTCTTGACGATTTCGACATCGGGTGAAGCTGATCGGCGGCTCAGGCGGTTGCCCTGCGCAGGTTGTCATCGATCGAGGCCAGGAACTCCTGAGTCGTCTGCCACGGCTGATCCGGACCGATCAACAGGGCGAGGTCCTTGGTCATGTCGCCGCCTTCCACGGTCTCCACGCACACCCGCTCGAGCGTCTCGGCGAACCCCGTGACCTCGGGGGTCCCGTCCATTCTCCCCCGCGCCGAGAGCCCGCGCGTCCACGCGAAGATCGACGCGATCGGGTTGGTGGAGGTGGGCTTGCCCTGCTGATGCTGGCGGTAGTGGCGGGTGACGGTGCCGTGGGCGGCCTCGGCCTCCACCGTCCTGCCGTCGGCGGTCATCAGCACGCTGGTCATCAGCCCGAGCGATCCGAAGCCCTGGGCGACGGTGTCCGACTGGACGTCCCCGTCGTAGTTCTTGCAGGCCCACAGGTAGCCCCCCTCCCACTTCAGGCAGGCGGCCACCATGTCGTCTATCAGGCGGTGTTCGTAGGTGATGCCGGCGTCCTCGAAGGAGGCCTCGAACTCCTGCTCGTAGACCTCGGCGAAGATGTCCTTGAAGCGGCCGTCGTAGCGCTTGAGGATCGTGTTCTTGGTGGAGAGGTACACCGGATAGCCGCGGTCGAGCCCGTACCTGAGACAGGCCCTCGCGAAATCGCGGATCGAGTCGTCGAGGTTGTACATCGCCATCGCCACGCCCGCCGACGGGAAGTCATACACATCGAGCTCGATCGGCTCGGCGCCGTCGGCCGGGGCGAACGACAGCACGAGCTTGCCTGCCCCGGGGACGAGCATGTCGCTCGCCCGGTACTGGTCGCCGAAGGCGTGGCGGCCGATCACGATCGGCTTGGTCCAGCCGGGAACCAGACGGGGGATGTTGGAGATCACGATCGGCTCGCGGAAGATGACGCCGCCGAGGATGTTGCGAATGGTCCCGTTGGGTGAGCGGTACATCTCCTTCAGCGAGAACTCCGCCACCCGCGCCTCGTCGGGTGTGATCGTGGCGCACTTGACCCCCACCCCGTACTCCTTGATCGCGTTGGCCGCTTCGACGGTGACCCGGTCGTCGGTCGCGTCGCGGTTCTCTATGCCGAGGTCGTAGTAGCGCAGGTCGATGTCGAGGTAGGGGAGGATCAGCTGCTCCTTGATGAACGCCCAGATGATCCTCGTCATCTCGTCGCCGTCGAGCTCGACCACCGGGTTCTTCACCTTGATCTTGGCCATGTCGGGGTCCTTGGTCTCCTGCTCGGGTTGGGGTCGCCCGGCCGGCGTCGCTCGATCGTGGCTTGGCGAGGGCCGGAGGCCTCAGACCATCAGGCGGGTGCTGGCGTGGCGGGACGGGGTCGCCGATGCTATCGCCCGGGGGCTCGCAGCCCCTCGTGGCGCGCGCCCGGCGCCCTCATCTGCTTGACTTCCTGCCATGGCCACCGTCTCTCACTCAGTCGGCGAGAGCGACGCCCCATGGCGGACGCACACGGTCTTCAACCAGGTGCCCCCGTTGGAAGGTGTGGACGTGTTCGCCAGCAACCGCCCCTTGGTGGAGGCTGCCGAGCGCGAGGGGGCCGGGTGGGTGCTCGAGCGGGCCTCCGCGCTGGGACAGCTCATCGGCGGCGAGCCCCAGCAGCTGTGGGGTCGGCTCGCCAACGAGAACAGGCCCCAGCTGCGGACCCACGACAGGTACGGCAACCGCATCGACGAGGTCGAGTTCCACCCCGCCTGGCATCAGCTGATGGCCCTCGGGGTCGAACACGAGCTGCACTCGCTGCCGTGGACCAGCCAGGAGCCCGCCGTGCACGCCGCGAGGGCGGCGATGTACATGACGGCGATGCAGGCCGAGGCCGGCTTCGCGTGCCCGATCACGATGACCTTCGCGGTCGTACCGGCGCTTCGCTTCCAGCCCGAGCTGGCCGCGGAGTGGGAGCCGCTCGTCACCGCCACCAGCTATGACCCGCGCCTGGTGCCCGCGGGCGAGAAGGGCTCGGCGATCGCGGGCATGGCGATGACCGAGAAGCAGGGCGGATCGGACGTGCGCGCCAACAGCACCGTCGCCCACCCGCTCAACGGAGGTGGGGGCGGCGGCGAGTACGAGCTGATCGGGCACAAGTGGTTCTGCTCGGCGCCGATGTCGGACATCTTCCTGATGCTCGCGCAGACCGACGAGGGCCTGTCGTGCTTCCTGCTGCCGCGCATCCTGGCGGACGGGACGCGCAACGCGTTTCACATCCAGCGTCTCAAGGACAAGCTCGGTAACCGCTCCAACGCGTCCAGCGAAGTCGAGTTCGCCGGCGCTTGGGCGCGCCGCATCGGTGAAGAAGGCCGCGGCGTTCCCACCATCATCGAAATGGTGCAACACACCCGCCTCGACTGCGTGATCGGCTCGTCCGCGCTGATGCGGCAGGCGCTGGTGC
>DATFZP010000173.1:0-8029 GCA_035314405.1 Solirubrobacteraceae bacterium
TCAGGGTCATCACGTCCCCCATCCCGAGGATCCGCTGGGCCATGCGGTCCGGGTGGAAGGGTTCGAAGCGGTCCAGCTTCTCCCCGGTCGACGCGAACAGGATCGGCCTGCCGGTCACGGCCTTCACCGACAGGGCCGCGCCGCCGCGTGCGTCGCCGTCGAGCTTGCTCATCACGACCCCGTCGAACTGGACGGTCTCGGCGAAGCGCTCGGCGACGTTGACGGCATCCTGGCCGGTCATCGCGTCCACGACGAGCAGCACGTGGTGGGGTTTGACGGCGTCACGGATCCGGGCGAGCTCGGCCATCAGCGCCTCGTCGACGTGGAGCCTGCCGCTGGTGTCGACGATCAGGACATCCTTGCCGTCCTGCCTGGCCCGCTCGAGCGCCCAGGAGGCGATCTCGACGGGATCGCCGTCGGTCCCTCGCTCGTAGACCTCCGCCCCGGCCTGCGCCCCCACCGTCACGAGCTGCTCCACCGCCGCCGGCCGATACACGTCGCAGGCCGCCACGGCCACGGCGGCGGAGCGCTCCTCGCGCAGGTAGCGCGCGAGCTTCGCCGTCGCGGTCGTCTTGCCCGACCCCTGGAGTCCCGCCATCAGGATCACGGTCGGCGGCCGCGGCGAGAAGCTGATCTCGGCGGAGGTCCCCCCCATCAGTGCCGTGAGCTCCTCCGCGACGATCTTCACCACCTGCTGGCCGGGGTTGAGCCTGCCGATGACCTCGGCCTGAACACAGCGCTCCTTCAGGTGGGAGGTGAACTGACGTACGACCTTGAAGTTGACGTCGGCCTCGAGCAGGGCGAGGCGGATCTCCCGCATCGCCGCATCGACGTCCTGCTCGGTCAGGGTCCCTCGCTGGCGCACATCGGCGAGCGTTCCCTGGAGCTTCTCCGCGAGGGAGTCGAACATGGTGGGGTGATTCTCGCAGCCGGGACGCCCGGCTCAGGCTCCGCCGTGAGCCCCGGTCAGTCGCTCGGCGCCGGGGGCGTGGACGGCGGGGCGCCGGCCACGCGCGCGGCGGACGTGGTCCCCTTGCCCGAGCCGCGGGGGGCGGGAGGCGGATCGGCAGGCGGATCGAGGCGGCGACGGAGCGTCTCGCCGATCCCGCCGAAGGCCTCGGCGAACTCCGACGGGACGACGAACACCTTGTTGGCGTCGCCTTCGGCGAGCTGGGGCAGCATCTTCAGGTATTCGTAGCTCAGCAGCTCGCGATCGGGCCGGCCCTCGTGGATCGCCTCGAAGACCGTGTGGATCGCCTTCGCTTCGCCCTCGGCGCGAAGGATCGCCGACTGGCGCTCCCCCTCGGCTTCGAGCACCGCCGCCTGCTGGGAGCCCTCGGCGGTGAGCACCGCCGCCTGCTTGGCGCCCTCGGCGGTGAGGATCTGGGCCTGCTTTTCCCCTTCGGCGGTGAGGATCGCGGCGCGGCGGTCGCGCTCGGCGCGCATCTGCTTCTCCATCGCCGCCCTGATGTCCTGAGGGGGATCGACGGACTTGATCTCCACGCGGTTGATCCTGATGCCCCACTTGCCGGTCGCCTCGTCGAGCACCACCCGCAGCTCGGTGTTGACGCTCTCCCGCGCGGTCAGCGTGGCCTCCAGCGTCAGCCCACCGATCACGTTGCGCAGCGTCGTCACGGTCAGCTGCTCGATCGCCTGCAGCGGGTTGGCGATTTCATACGTCGCCGAGCGGGGGTCGGTGATCGTGAAATACAGCACCGTCTCGATGCCGACGACGACGTTGTCTTCGGTGATGACCGACTGGGGGGAGAAGTTGACCACCTGCTCGCGGAGATCGACCAGCGGCCTGACCCGGTCGACGAACGGCGTGATGAGCGTCAGCCCCGGTTCCAGCGTGCGGCTGTAGCGGCCGAGACGCTCCACCACCCCCGCCCGCGCCTGGGGAATGACGCGGATCGCCCGAAACGCCGTGAACAGCGCGAACAGTACGACCACGGCGATGACGATGATGGCGGCCATTGGCGGGTGTCTCCTCTCTCCTCGTGAGCACTGCGGGTCAGCCTGATCTGCAGGGTACGCGCAATCAGCGCATGACGAGAGCCGTCGCCCCGCGGATCTCGACGACCTCGACGTGGTCCCCCGCCTCGATCACCTCGTCGTCGTCGAAGCTCCTGGCCGTCCACACCTCTCCGCCCTCGATCCTCACGCAGCCGACGCCCTCGTCGTTTGCGATCCGCTCGAGGACCGTCGCGCGCCGGCCGACGAGCGCCGCGGCGCCGGTGCGGATCGAGGGAGGCAGCCGGCGATGACGGCGGGCGACGGGGCGGAGCGTCAGCACCACGATCCCCGAGGCCGCCACGAACACGACCCCGGAGAGAAGCGGGCCCACGCCGAGAAGCGCCACGACCGCCGCGAGCGCCGCGCCCAGCGCGAAGGGGAGCAGGTAGAAGCCGCCGGTGTGCAGCTCGCCGAGCCCCAGGAGGCAGGCCGCGACAAGCCAGAGGATCCACCCCATCGCTGCAGGTTAGCTCTCCGGACCCCCCACGGCGCCTGCAGCGGCGCGGTCGGGGACGCGAGCCCGGGGGGACGGGGCCCGCTCACCCCTCGGCGATCAGCGCCCGGGCGAAGTCGCCCGCGTCGAACGGTCGCAGATCCTCGACCGTCTCCCCGACGCCGATCAGCTTCACCGGCAGCTCGAGCTCGCGGGCGATCGCCAGCGCGATCCCCCCCCGGGCGGTGCCGTCGAGCTTCGTCAGCACCACCCCGCTCACGTCTGCCGCCTCGGCGAACAGCTTCGCCTGGCGCAACCCGTTCTGGCCGGTGGTGGCATCGATCGTCAGGAGGGTCTCGTGCGGGGCACCCTCCAGCTGGCGGGCGATCACCCTGCGGACCTTCGCGAGCTCCCCCATCAGGTCCTCCTGCGTGTGCAGCCGGCCGGCGGTGTCGACGATCACCACGTCCACTCCTCGGCTGCGGGCCTGGGCGATCGCCTCGAAGGCGACCGCGCCCGGATCCGAGCCGGCGGGTCCGGTGACGAACTCCGCCCCCGCCCGCTCGGCCCAGCCCTCGAGCTGCTCGCTGGCGGCGGCGCGGAAGGTGTCGGCTGCGGCCAGCAGAACGCTCCTGCCGAGCTCCTCCCGCAGGTGCCACGCGAGCTTCCCGGCGGTGGTCGTCTTGCCTGTGCCGTTGACGCCGACGGCCATGATCACCGTCGGCTCGGCGCTGATGTCGATGCGCCCATCCCCCACCGTGGCCGTCTCGGCCAGCAGATCGATCAGCCGCCGGCTGAGCGCCTCTCCCCCTTCGAGCTCTCCCGCCGCGGCCTCCGTCTCGAGCGCCTCCACGACCGCCGCCGTCGTGCTCGCGCCGACGTCGGCCATGATCAACGCCTCCTCGAGCCGTTCCCATGTGTGCTCGTCGAGCACTCCGAAGAGGGTCGCGTGGATCTCGCTGCCGAGGGCCTGGCGAGTCTTCGCCATGCTCTCGCGCAGACGTCTGAACAGCCCCCGCCGCCTGCCGGGCTCCCCTTCCGGGGAGGGCTCCCGGAGTGCGCCCGCATCGAGCTCCTCGGAGGTTATGAACAGATCGCTCCAGTCGCGCGCCACGGGCCGCGCGACGATAGCAGCGTGCCGTCAGGCCAGGGCCGCCACCTCTCGGCTCTCGGGCCCCTCGGCGGGCTCTCGGGCCTGCGGGTCGGCGGGCTCCTGTTCATCCGGCAGGCGTCGGGAGAGGACCTTGGAGACGCCGTCGGCGCCCATCGAGACGCCATAGAGCCAGTCGGCCGCCTCCATCGTCCGCTTCTGATGGGTGATCACGATGAACTGGGCGCGGTCGCAGTAGCGGCGCAGCAGCGCCAGGAAACGGTCGAGGTTGAGGTCGTCGAGAGCCGCCTCGACCTCGTCGAGGATGTAGAAGGGGCACGGGCGGGCGAGGAACACGGCGAACAGGAAAGCCAGGGCGGTCATCGACTTCTCGCCGCCTGAGAGCAGCGACAGGCGCTTCGTCGCCTTGCCGGCGGGGGTGATCTCGATCTCCACCCCGGGCAGCGCCTCGTCCTCGGGGCCCTCGAGCTCGGCTTCCGCCTCGGCCTCCGCCGCGGCCTCGATCGTCTCCTCCTCTCCTCCCTCGCGATCCGGGAGCGGCTGACCGCCGAGCACGGGGCTGGGGCCACGCTCTTCGGTCACGAGCTTCAGGCTGCCGGTGCCTCCCGGGAAGACGTCGGCAACGAGCTCTCCGAAGTTGCGGGCGGCGGCGTCGAAGGTCTCCTCGAAGGTCTCCTGGATCTGTCGGTCGGTCTCCCGGATCACGCCCTGGAGCTCCCGCAGCGCGGTCTCGAGGTCGCCCCGCTGGCGCTCGAGCTCCTCGACGTGGGCGAGTGCCTCCGCGTACTCCTCCTGGGCCAGCGGGTTGACCGGCCCGAGCTGCTCGCGACGCCTGCTCAGACGCTGCACCCGCGACGTCAGCGCGTGGAGCTCCTCGTCGTCGAGGCGCGGCTCGGGACCGGCGTGGGCGCGGGCGGCGCTCGCCGCGCCGGAGATCTCACCCGGAGGCCCGCCGTCCTCCTCGAGGACGAAGCTCTCCCCCAGCTGCTCGGCTATGCCCTTGAGCTCGATCTCGGCCTCCTCCGCCTGATCGCGGACGCGCTGAGCGGCGACCTCGACGGCCGTCACGGCCTCTCCCGCCGTCCGCAGCCACGCCTGGATCTCCGCCTCGCGGGCGGCGCAGGCGCGCAGCTCTCCCGCCATCTGCTCCCCGGCGAGGCGATCGTCGGCCAGCTCCCGCTCGAGCGCCTCCAGGCGCTCCCGCACCGCCTCGCCCAGCGCCCCCAGGGCCACGCCCAGGCGCTCGGCCGCCGGCGCGGTGGCGGTGTCGGCGGCGAGCGTTCCGCGCAGCTGCTCGATCCGCGACAGGCGCTCCAGGCGCTCGCGCTCGCGGCGCTCGGCCTGACGGCGCTCGGCCGCGAGCTCGCCCTCGAGCTCTCCCCTGCGCACGGCCAGGGCCCCCTGCGCAGGCGCCAGACGGCGCTGCTCGATCAGCCACTCGGTGCGACGCCTTGCCTCGCCGGCCTCCAGCCGCCGCCGCTCGGCCTCGCGCAGCCCGTCCTCCGCGTCGGTGCAGGCCGCTTCCGCCGCCCTCACCTCCTCCAACGCGAGCCGGCACTCGCCGCCGGCCGCGAGCTCGGCCTGCGCGGCCTGCTCGGCGCCGCCGATCAGGCGGTCGCGTTCGTTGCGCCGGGCGAGCACGCGCTCGCTGCCACCCTCGCCGAGCTGGCGGAGCTCCCCGGAGGCGGCGAACCACACACGCCCCTCGCGCGTCGCGGCGATCCCGTCGAAGCCCCCCTCGAGCCGCTCGAGGCTCCTCACCACCCACGCGTCGCGCAGCAGACGCTCGGCCACAGCCAGCACCGCGGGTGGGCCGCTGAGCAGATCGAGCAGCCGCTCAGCCCCAGGGGCGGGTGGGGCCGGAGCGCCGCGCCGGGCGCCGGGCTCGCCCGCCGCCGGCGACGGCGGCGGGGACAGCAGCGCTGCGCCCCCGTCGGGACCGACCTGGTCGAGCACCGCCTGGGCGTCGCCCACGTCGGCGACCAGGGCCGCGTCCAGGCGTCCCCCGAGCGCGGCCGCCAGTGCCAGCTCGTAGCCCTCCCGGACGCGCAGCTCCTCGCCGAGGGCCTTCGGCGAGCGCGGGTGCCCGCCGCCGGCGCCCACGTGGGCGCGCAGGAACTCGTTGGCCGCGGCGAGCTCCGCCCCGACCCCGGCGGCCTGTCGCCTAGCGTCCTGTGCGACGCGCTCGGCCTGTGTCAGCCGCTCGCGCGCGCCCCGAGCCTGCTCGTCGGCCTGCGCTCGCCGGGAGACCGCCTGGGCGAGCTCGGCCTCGGTGCGCCGCGCCAGCTCCACCTGGCGTTCTTGCTCGGCGCGGAGCTCGGCGATCTCCTGCTCGATCTCGAGCTCCCGGCGCGCCTCGATCTCCGCCAGCTCGCCTTCGAGCGCCCCGATGCGGTCTTCCCGCTCGCGCTCGGCCCCGTCCGCGCCGTCGTCGGCGCCGGCGGCCTCGAGCGACCGCAGCTCACGGTGCACTCGCTCGATCCGCCCGGCGAGCGTCCGCGCCGCGGTCTCCACCTGCTCGGCCCGCAGCTCGAGCCGCTCGCCGGCGGAGCGCACCTCATACGCGCGGCGGGAGAGGGCGTCGTGGCGCTCCGCGCGCTCGGCCAGCGCCCGCTCGGCCGCCCCGCGCCGATCGATCGTCTCCTGCAGTGTGACCTCGACCCGATCGCGCTCGGCTCGCGCCTCGGCCACCTGGGCCTCGGCGAGGAGCAGCTCGCCGCGGCGCCCCGCAGCGGCGTCACGTGCGAGCTCGAGCCGGGCCTGCAGGATCTGGCGCTCGAGGCGCTGGTGCAGCTCGGCCGCTTCCGCCTGGCGCTTGAGCGGACGCACACGGGTGCGCGCCTCCCGCTCGATGTCGAGGGCGCGATCGAGGTTCTCCTGGGTGCGTTCGAGCTTCAGCCGCGCGCGCCGGCGGCGCTTGCGGTGCTTGCCGAGGCCAGCCGCCTCCTCGATCAGCAGCCGACGGTCGCGGGGCTTGGAGGTGACGATTGCGTCCACCTTGCCCTGGGAGATGACCGAATGGGCCTCCTTGCCGAGGCCGGTGTCGGAGAGCACCTCGATCACGTCGGTCAGCCGGCAGCGGGCGCCGTTGAGCCGGTAGCCACCCTCGCCGTTGCGGTCCAGGCGACGGACGATCGAGATCTCGCCGACGGGGAGCTCGACGGCGCCGTCGGAGTTGTCGAGGACGATCTCCACTTCGGCCGAGCCCCGTGGCGCCACGCCGTGGCCGCCCCCGAAGATGACGTCCTGCATCGACTGCCCCCGCACCGCCAGCGGCGACTGCTCGCCCATCGCCCACAGAACCGCGTCTGTGACGTTGGACTTGCCCGAGCCGTTCGGCCCGACGACGACGCTGACACCCGCGCCGAAATCCAGCCGCGTGCGGTCCGGGAACGACTTGAAGCCCTTCAGCGTGAGCGACTTCAGGTACAAGCGGGATCCCTCGGCGTCGTCATTCGCCCTCGAGGCTCTCCACCGCCCCGCGGGCGGCCTGCTGCTCGGCGTGCTTCTTGCTCCTGCCGCTGCCCCGGCCGAGCTCGCGCCCGTCGACGCGTGCGACGACCGCGTAGGTGCGCTCGTGCGGCGGACCCTCCTCGCCCGTGATCTCGTAGCTGACCTCCGAGCCGCGCTGGGCCAGGAGCTCCTGGAGGGCCGACTTGAAGTCGACGGGGTTCTCCAGCGCGCCCTCGATCTCCGGCATGAAGGCCTCCACGACCGCCCCCGCCGTGCGCTCGTAGCCGGCCTGCAGGTAGCAGGCCCCGATCAACGCCTCGGTCACCGAGGCGAGCACCCGCTCGGTCTCGGCCAGCGCCGCCGTGCTCTCGCGAAGCGCAGGCGGCGCCGCCGCGCGCAGCCGCTCGGGCAGCGCCAGGCGCTCGGCCACGGCTCGGCACGAGACCCCGGAGACGGCCTGTGCCCGGATCTTCGTGAGCCTCCCGGCCCCGTAGCGCTCTGCCTCCAGGCGCGGGTACAGGTAGGCGGTCACGGCCAGCGCCAGCACGCTGTCGCCGAGGAACGCAAGCCGGGCGTAGGAGTCGCTGCGCCGCTGGCTCCAGGACGCGTGGGTGAAGACCTGCCGTGCGAGGTCCTCCGGGAGCTCGTCGAGCAGCTCGGCGAGCAGCATCATCGACCCGCATCGGCGACCCCGTTGTGGGCCAGCACGAAATCCACGGCCTGCCCCACGGTGAGGATCCTGGCGGCCTGCTCGTCGGACATGTGCACGCCATAGGTGTCCTCGAGCTCCTGCACGAGGGTGTAGAGATCCAACGAGTCGGCCTCGAGGTCCTCCTTGAAGCGGGTGCCCTCCTCGATCGCCTCCGGCTCGACGTCGAGCTCGTCGGCGAGATGAGCCCTGATCAGCTCGAGGACCTGCTCGCGGTTTTGCTCGCTCATCATGCTGTTATCGCAGGCTAACGTCCGACGCGGACACGGGTGCCCGCCTGAGGGCCCCGGCCTCATCCAGCGCGCGA
>DATFZP010000174.1:0-2332 GCA_035314405.1 Solirubrobacteraceae bacterium
CCTATGGCGGCAATCACATCCGAGCGCAAGCGCGAGCTCGCGGCGAAGTTCGGCTCCGACGAGAAGGACATGGGCAACACCAAGGTCCAGATCGCCCTGCTGACCGAGCGCATCAACCACCTCACCGAGCACCTGCGGGAGCAGAGCAAAGACCACCACTCCCGGCGGGGCCTGTTGATGCTCGTCGGGCGCAGGCGCCGCTTCCTCGACTACCTCCAGCGGCGGGACCTCGAGGGCTACCGCGCGCTGATCAAAGAGCTCGGCCTGCGCAAGTAGCCCGATGAGCGTGATCGCCCCCGGCACGCCGGCGCCGGCGTTCTCGCTCGCCAGGGCGGACGGGGAGAGCTTCACCGAGCGGGACCTCCGCGGCTGTAGGACCGTGCTCGTCTTCTATCCGTTCGCCTTCAGCCCCGTGTGCACCGATCAGCTGCAGATCTACGAGGAGCTCCTGCCGGAGCTCTCCGAGAGCGGCGGGCGGCTGTACGGGGTCTCCTGCGACTCAACCTGGGCCCAGAGCGCGTTCGTGGAGAAGCTCGGTGTCAGCAGCGAGCAGCTCTCGGACTTCGAGCCGAAGGGCGCCGCCTGTGCGGCGTTCGGAGTGCTGCACCCGGGCGGCTTCCCCGAGCGCGCCCTCGTGATCCTCGACGAGGAGGGCGTCGTGCGATGGAGCTTAAAGGCGCCGTCTCCGGGGGAGCTGCCGAGCCTCGAGCTGCTGCGCGGAGGTCTCGCCGAGGCCTTCCCCGACCCCGCCGCCGCCTAGAGCGGAGCCCTCCCGACCCAGCCGCCGCCCCGACTGCAAGACTGATCGACCCATGCATGTGTACGGGTGTTCGGGTTGGCGGCCGTCCAGTCGTCCGTCTGGGCGCGCAAAGGTGGAGGGGTTGGGCGGGTCGGCCGATCAACGGGGGCATCATGCCGGTCACGACCGCCCGTGAGCAGGCAGCGCCCGTGGCCTCGGGCGCCGCCGATTCGCCGCTCGGGGCGCGAATCGGGCCCGCGTGGCCCGCGCTGGTGATCGCCGCGCTGGTGGCGGTGGCGGCCGGCGCCGTGGTGCGGGCGTCCATCGGCCGGGGCCACCCCTCGGTGGCTCGGACCGCGGAGCGCGGCCGGGCCCTCCCCAGGGACGGCCTGCTGAGCCTGCCCCTGGCCGCCCAGGGTCCCGTCTCGGCCGCGCTGGGCGCCGACGAACGGAGTTACGACTTCACGGGCCTGCGGGCCGTCAACCCCGCCCAGCGCCTGCGGATCGGCTTCTCGAGAGCGGGAGTCACGGTCGCCTCCGGCCGGGCCCGTCTCGGGCTCGGGCTCGCCGGCTTTGGCTACGCGGGCGCGCTGCGGCGATTCGGCCCGGCGAGCCCCCGGGCATCGGCCAACCGCCTCTCCTACGGCCACGGCTCGGTCCGGGAGTGGTTCGCCAACGGGCCGCTGGGTCTCGAGCAGGGCTTCGACGTGGCCTCGCGCCCGAGCGCAGGGAACGGGCCGTTGACGCTCGCGCTGGCACTGTCGGGCAACCTCCACCCGCGGCTGAAGGACGACTCGCTGCTGCTGCAGGGCCGCGGCGTGGCACTTCGCTACCGCGGGCTCGTAGCCAGCGACGCCCACGGACGGCTGCTGCACTCGTGGCTCGCGCTGCGAGGCGATCGGCTGCTCCTCCGCGTCGATGACCGCGGCGCGGCCTATCCGCTGCGGATCGACCCCTTCGTGCAGCAGGCCGAGCTGACCTTCGGCGAAATGGAAAGCCACTTCGGCTACTCGGTCGCGATCTCCGGCGACACGCTCGTGGTCGGGGCCGAGAACTTCACTCCCCCGCTCCTGCACGCGGGCCAGGGCGCCGCGTTCGTGTTCGTCGCGCCCAACTCGAACTGGGTGGCCGCGGCGCAGAAGTCCGAGCTCACCTCCACCTATGGCGAATCCTTCGACCACCTCGGCTCCTCCGTCGCGATCTCTGGCAGCACCGTCGTCGCCGGCGCCCCCGAGCACCAGGTCGGCCTGACCAAAGACCAGGGCGCCCTGAGCGTGTTCGTCGAGCCCCCGTCCGGATGGGAACCGGTGCAGTCCCAGAACGCCGAACTCAGCGTCAAAGGCGGTGCCGAAACCGAATTCCTCGGCGACTAGGTGGCGATGTCCGGCAGCGCGATCGTCGCGGGCGCGCCCGGCTATGCCTCCGACCAGGGTGCGGCGTACATGTTCGTGCCCGAACCAACGGGCTGGTCGGGGGAAGTGCACCAGGCGGCCAGGCTGACGGCCTCCGACGGGGGCCCGGGGGACGACCTCGGCGAAGCGGGGGTCGCGATCTCGGGAAACACCGTCGTCGCCGGCGCTCGTGGCAACGGGC
>DATFZP010000175.1:0-2162 GCA_035314405.1 Solirubrobacteraceae bacterium
GGGCAGGGTCGACAGCGTCGCCGCACCGGCCCGGCGCGGCGTCGAGGCGAGCAGCTCGAGCGCCCCGAGGGTCGATGCCGCAACGCCCAGCCGCGCGGCCTTCTGCAGCACCTCGCGGCGCGTCAACGCCGGCCCGCTCGCACCGAGCGCCGATCCCCGTCCCGCGTCCCCTCCGGCAACCTCCATGTCGGCCCCTTCCCCGCATCCTCTCCCGCAGCCTGCCGGTCCAAGCGCCGGCGAGGATGGATCTTAGAGCGTCAGCGGCCGTCGTCGTAGAGGGTACCGGGACCGAGCTCCTCGATCGAGGTGCACCCCGTGAGCGCGAGCGCGACGTCGATGTCGGCGCGCATGACCGCGAGCACGTGGCGGACCCCGGCCTGCCCGCGGGCCGCCACCGCCCACGCCCACGCTCGTCCGAGCAGGACGGCGCTGGCGCCGAGCGCCATCATCTTGACGACGTCGAGGCCGGACCTCACACCGCCGTCGGCGAGCACCGTCAGCTCCCCGCCGACGGCCTCGGCCACCGCCGGAAGCGCCCTGACCGTGGAGGGCACGGAGTCCAGCTGGCGCCCGCCGTGGTTGGAGACGACCACCCCGTCGACGCCCGCATCGGCCGCACGGCGGGCGTCCTCGGCGTCGAGCACCCCCTTCACGACGAGCTTGCCGGGCCAGTGTTCGCGGACCCACGCCACGTCCTCCCACGTCACGCTCGGGTCGAACTGGCCGTCCACCCACTCCCGGAACGCATCGGGGGTGCCCGCCCCGGGCACCGCCTTCTCGAGGTTGCCGAACGTCAGCGGCTTGCCCCCGATCCCGACCGAGCGCAGCCACGACGTGTGGCTCACGAGGTCGATTCCCCGGCGCAGGCGCCCCCACGAGGAGGTCCGCCCGACGACCGCGTTGCGGGTGTCGCGGTGACGCGCACCGACCACCGCGAGGTCGATCGTCAGCACGAGCACCGGCGCCCCGACGGCGTGCGCCCGCGCCATCAGGTCCTCGGCGTAGCCGCGATCGCGCATCACGTAGAGCTGAAACCACGGCGGCCGCCGCGTCGCCCGCGCGACCTCCTCGATCGGGCAGATCGAGACGGTGGACTCGACGAACGGCACACCCGCCGCCTCGGCCGCCCGCGCCGCCTGCACCTCCGCCCGGCGGGCGAACATGCCGCCGAGCCCGATCGGTCCGAGGATCACCGGCATCGCGAGCTCCTGCCCCAGCACGACCGTCGCCTGCTTGCGGACCGAGACATCGCGCATGACGATCTGGCGCAGCAGCACTCGCTCGAGGTCGGCCACGTTCGCCCGCATCGTCGCCTCTTCGTAGGCGCCCCCGTCGATGTAGTCGAACAGCTGCCGGGGGAGCCGTCTGCGGGCGAGCTCGCGATAGTCCAGCGCAGTCGCCGCCGAGAGGCCGAGCGGACGGTCTCGAGAGCCGAGCACGAGCGAAGCCTAACCCCTGCACGCCGGGTCACGCCGGCGGCCCGCGCGGCACGTCGGTGCACCGATCTTCATGATCCAGCGGCGTGGCCCTGATCCAAGCCAGCGCCCCTCTGTGCTCGCAGCTCCGGCGGGCGCTGCCCGTGCGGCCCTTCCAGGTCCGATTCTGGGACGGCGGCACCGTCGCGTCCACCGAGCCCGAGTCGCCGACGTTCTTCGTACGCTCGCCCCGCGCGCTCGCCCACTTCCTGCGTGCGCCCGGCACCCTTGGCCTGGGTCGCGCCTACGTCGATGGCTCACTCGACGTCGACGACCTCGACCGCGCGTTCATCGTCGTCGACGAATGGGAGCCACCGTCGCTCCGCGCCCTCGATCGCCTTCGCATCGGCCTCGCCCTCGCGGCTGCCGCCGCCCCCGGCGGCATTCCCCGCCGGCCCGCTCTCGAGCTGCTGCTGGACGGCCAGCTGCACAGCGTCGAACGCGACCAGCGGGCCGTCCGCTACCACTACGACGTCGGCAACGACTTCTTCGCCCTGTTCCTGGACGAGTCGATGACCTACAGCTGCGCGATCTTCTCGCGGGGTGCGAGCACCCTCGAGCAGGCCCAACACACGAAGCTCGACCTGATCGCCAACAAGCTGGAGCTGCGCGAGGGCATGCGCGTCCTCGACGTCGGCTGCGGCTGGGGCAGCTTCGCGATCCACGCCGCCGGCACCTACGGCGTCG
>DATFZP010000176.1:0-17320 GCA_035314405.1 Solirubrobacteraceae bacterium
CCGGCGGCCGGGCGCCAGGGAAGGCGCACGTCCACGTAGGACGCTCCCGCCGAGCTCGGGTCGGACAGCACCCGCACGAGCGAGAGCCACTTCGCGTGCGGCAGGCTGGCGTCCCCGAAGTAGACCTTCAGCCCGCTGCGCATCGTCAGGGTGAGACCTCTCTGGCCCTGTTCGACGCCGCTGATGAGCGGCTGCAGGAGAGGGGGAGCCGCGCCCAGCACGGCGAGGGAGGTGAGGATCCCGGCGCCGCCCACGCGCTGGGAGGGGGCGGGAAGCGAGGGAACCGCCAGCGCCGGCAGGGTGCTCGCGGCGAGGGCGGGCCCGAGCACGACCCCGTCGGCCGCGACGGCGGTGTGTGCGCCGGCGGCGGTGAGGACCGCCACGGGGGGCTGCTCGACCACTCGTATGTGCAGGCCGTGGGGAAGGCTCGGGGTCGCGTACACGGCGCGGACGATCGGGAACGCCGACACGGCGGAGCGCAGCGCCGCTGTGTTCACATCGAGGGTGCCCATGCGGTGTGCGGCAGCGAGCAGGTCGTCGTCGATCGCCGCCGCTTCGGGGCCCTGGACCCCGCTGATCCGGACGTGCTCGACCGCGACCAGAGGGGACTGACGCAACCACAGCCAGCCCCCGGCGAGCAGCGCCAGCACGAGGGCGCCCAGCATCGCCGTGCGCAGGGCTCCGCCCTGGAGGATGCTCGCCGCGGGCGCCGCGACCCTCCGGGCTGCGCCCCTCAGGGGTGCGCGGGCAGGACGGGCGGCGAGCGAGGCCATCGGCTGCAGTCTTCGACCTCCCGCGCCGAACCCCTACAGCTCACCCCCAGGGGAATGTCAGCTCGCCGAGAGTCTGGACCTCCGGCTCCAGTTCGATGCCGAAGCGCTCGAGCACCCGGCGGCGCCCCTCGGCCATCACGGCGAGGACGTCGGCGGTGGTGGCGGCGCCGGTGTTCTCGATGAAGTTCGCGTGCTTGGGGGCGAAGCGAGCCCCGCCCACGGCGAGCCCGTTGCAGCCGCTCTGCGCCAGCAGCAGCCCGGCGCTGCGCCCCTCCGCGCGGTGGTCCTCGGGGTTCTTGAAGGTCGAGCCGAAGGTTCTGATCCCCTGCGGCTGGGCCTCGTGTCGGCGCCGTCGCAACTCCGCCAGGGTCGCCTTCACCGTATCCGCAGGCGCCGCCTGCAGGCGCAGTGAGGCCCGCTCCACGATCTCCCCCGAACGCAGCGAGGAGCTGCGGTAGGCGAGCCCGAGCTCGGCGCTCGGCAGGCGGCGGACGCCCTCGGCGGTGGCGACGTCGACCCACTCCAGCACGCGCTGCAGCTCTCCCTCGTACGCGCTCGCGTTCATCCGCACCGCCCCCCCCACGGTCCCCGGGATGTTCACGCCGAACTCGATCCCCGAGAGGCCCTCGCGGGCCGCCCTGGCCGCGACGGCCGGCAGCCGTGCACCGCCCCCGCAGAGCATCCTGTCCCCCTCCACGGCGATGCCCGCGAGCTCGCCCTCGAGCTTGATCACGAGCCCGCGGACTCCGCTGTCGGCGACCAGCAGGTTCGACCCCGATCCGACCACGTAGACCGGCTGTCCGCTCTCCTTCGCCCAGCGCAGCAGGGCGAGCAGCCGCTGCTCGTCGCCCGCACGGGCGAAGAAGTCGCCCCTGCCACCGGTGCGGACCGTGGTCAGGCGGGCGAGGGGGAAGTCCTCGCGCACGCCCTCGGGAGGAGAGGTCCCGCTCATCGCCCCACCAGCCTCCGGCCGAGCGCATCGACGTCGCCCGCTCCCATCACGACGCACACGTCCCCCTCGCCGAGCTGCCTGCGCAGGACCGGCTCGGCGTCGGCGAACGTCGCGAGCCAGTAGACCGGACGCCCTTCCGCCGCGTCGGCGCAGGCCTCCGCGATCATCAGGCCGCTGACCCCCGGATGATCCTCGCGTCGCTCGCGCGCCGGGTAGACGTCGAGGACGAAGACCTCGTCGGCGAGGGCGAGCGCCGCGCCGAACTCGCGGGCGAGCAGCGCCGTGCGCGAGTACAGGTGCGGCTGGAAGACCGCCGCCAGGCGCCCGTGGGGCAGCGTGCGGGCCCCCGCGAGAGTGGCTGCGACCTCGGTGGGGTGGTGGGCGTAGTCGTCATAGACGAGCGCTCCCGTGGACGTCGGACCGAGCAGCTGAAAGCGCCTGCCGGCGCCGTGGAAGGCGGCGAGCGAGGCGGCCGCCGCCGCGGGATCCGCGCCCGCGAGCCTGGCGGCTTCCAGGGCGCCGATCGCGTCGATCGCGTTGTGGGCGCCGGGGACCGCGAGGACGACCTCCAGGCCCCGCCAGCTCGAGCGGGACCCCCCCGGGGTGAGCGTCAGCGAGCGGACGTCGTAGGCGATGGTCCCCTCCCCGCCCCCCAGCTCGAGCAGCTCGGGGCGGTCCCACACCAGCGCGATGCGCCCTCGTGCGAGGAACTCGCGGAAGGCCTCCCTCAGCTCGGCGAGCGAGGAGAAGCTCGTGTGGTGGTCGAGCTCGACGTTCGTCAGGAGCGCGATCTCGACTGTGAGGGCGAGCATCGAGCGATCCGACTCGTCGGCCTCCACCACCAGCCACTCCCCCTCCCCCCAGCCGGCGTTGGCCAGCCCGTCCCCGATCGCGGCGCCGACCAGCCAGCAGGGGTCCATGCCGCTGCCCCGCAGGGCGTGCACGAGCATCGACGCGGTGGTGGTCTTGCCGTGGGTGCCGGCGACGGCGATCGTTCTGCGCAGCGCGGTGAGCTCGCCGAGGAGCGCGGCGCGTGAGAGCTCGACCAAGCCCCGCTCTCGGGCCGCCCGGCGCTCGGGGTTGCTCGCCGGCACGGCGGAGGAGTACACGAGCTCCACGCCGGGGCCGGCTGGGATGTTCTCGGGGCTGTGCCCGATCCGGGCCTGCAGGATCCCGTCGGCGGCCAGGCGCTGCAGATACGGCGTCAGCGCGGCATCGGAGCCGCTCACCTGCGCCCCGAGGACGCTCGCCGCGCGGGCGTACGCGCTCATCCCGGCCCCGCCGACGCCGAGGAAGTGAAGGCGGCGGCCGCTCCAGGGCTGCCCGGTGGCGCTCATCGCGACCCCGGGCCGCCGGGGCGGCGGGCGCTCCCGGGCAGGACGTCCCGCGGGAACGCCGGCCTCATCCCGCGGCCGCCCTGATCAGCTCCTCGGCGACCTCGGCGGCGGCCTGGGGGCGGGCCAGGTCGCGGGCCGCCGCGGCCATCGCGGCGAGGCGGCTGGGATCGGCCAGCAGGCCCGCGACCTCGCTCCCGAGGCGGGAGGCGGTGAGATCGCCGTCCGCGATCACGACGGCGGCGCCGGCCTGCGACATCCAGCGGGCATTCGCGCTCTGATGGTCCGCCGTGGCATGGGGGTAGGGGACGAGCACGGCCGGCAGGCCGTTGGCGGCGATCTCGAACACCGAGCCGCCGGACCGGGCCACGACGAGGTCGGCGGCGGCGAGGGCGTCGGAGAACGCCTCCGGCTCCAGATAGTCGCGCAGGTCGTAGCGCCCCGGGGGGGCGAGGAGCGAGAGCTCGGGGTGGTCCCGTGGCCCGCACACGTGCAGCACGTGAAAGGGCGCTCCCGCGAACGCCTCGATCGCCGCGAGGTTGATCGAGCGCGCTCCGAGGGATCCGCCGAACACGAGCACGCAGGTCTCCTGCGCCCCGATCCCGAGTCGCCGCCGTGCGGCCTGGCGATCCTCGCTCGGAGGGGGCACCGGCCGACCCGTGACCCGGTAGCGGCGCCCCCCGCGGCCCGCGAGGGGGAATGCCAGGCAGACCCTGCTGGCGAGCGGAGCGAGCGCCCGGTTGGTCAGCCCGAGATGGCTGTCGGCCTCTGTCAGCACGAGGGGTATGCGCATGCTCACCGCGGCCACCCCCACAGGTCCGGCGACGTAGCCGCCGCCCCCCATCACGGCGTCCGGCTGCAGCGCCGCCAGCAGCGAGCGAGCACGGGGAAGCGCCGCTGCGGAGAGGGCGAGCGCCCGCGCTGCCCGCAGGGGGTTCGAGCGGCTGAGACCCTCGACGGAGATCGTGTGCAGGGGAAAGCCGGCCGCCGGCACGAGCCGCGCCTCGGCACGCCCGCCGCCGACGAAGGCGACCTCGGCGCCCTCAGCCCGCAGCGCCTCCGCGACGGCGAGAGCCGGCACGACGTGCCCCGCTGTCCCGCCCGCGGCTATCACGATCCTCCGTCGCGCTGCGCTCACCGGACCATCGTGCCGACTCGAGCGGCGGGGCGTCGCCCGAGCGCCGGCGGGGAGGGGCGACGGCACGAACGTGCCCCGTCCCCCCTGCGGCCACGTTCAGGAGCAGCCCCATCGCGGCGAGCGTCACGATCAGGCTGCTCGAGCCGTAGGAGACGAGTGGCAGGGGCACGCCGGTGAGCGGGGCGAGCCCGAGCACTGCGAACACGTTGAGGATCGCCTGGGAGGCGATCAGCGATGTGACGCCCACCCCGATCAGGGCGCTGTGGAAGCTGCGGGCCTTCTTGGCAGCCCTCAGACCGGCATAGGCGATCAGACCGTAGAGGAACAGCAGCGCGAACACCCCGACCGCTCCGAGCTCCTCGCCGACCACCGCGAGGATGAAGTCGGTGGGCGCCTCGGGCAGGTAGAAGATCTTCTGCACCGACTGCCCCGGCCCGACGCCGAACATGCCACCCGAGCCGATCGCGATCTGACCCTGGACCGCCTGGAATCCGCTCGAGTGGGCGTGCGCCCAGGGGTCCAGGAACGACGTCAGACGGGCCCGGGCGTAGGGCCGCACGAGCGCGTAGAGGAGCAGCAGCCCGAGCGCCCCGCCGGCCAGCAGGGCGAGCTTCTGCAGCGGCATCCCGGCGACCACGAGCATCGCGCTGATCGTGAACGCGATCACCAGCGCCGTGCCCAGGTCCGGCTGGGAGAAGACGAGCAGGCACGCGGCCCCCACGACGAGCAGGAGCGGTTTGGCCAGCTCCCGCAGGTCGTGCACGCGCTGGGGACGGCTGGCCAGCAGCGTCGCGGTGTACAGCACGAGGGCGAGCTTCATCAGCTCGGACGGCTCGAACTGGAACGGCCCCGGACCGATCCACCGGCGGGCGCCGTTGACGCTCACCCCCACGTGGGGGATGTGGACCGCCGCCACCAGCACGAACGAGGCGAACAGCAGCGGAGCGGTGATGCGGTGGACCCTCGTCAGGCCGTCCCGGGCGAGCATCTGCATCAGGACGAGGCCGAGGGCTCCGTAGACGACGAACCTGACGAGGTCGCCGCTGCCGTTGCCGCGGCCCGCCAGCAGGGTGGTGGCCGAGGAGGCGCTGTAGACCATCACCGCGCCGTAGGCGAGCAGGCAGAGAGTGGCGGTGATCAGCAGGCGGTGCTCCAGGGGGCGCGCCGAGGCAGGCGCCGGGGTCCCGTTGGCGCGCCGGCTCCTGCGCGGGCGGGCGCCGGTCGCGGGCTCCGGGCGCCGTGCTGCAGCTGCTCGCATCCCTGCTCACTTCGACGCTGCCCGGTGGAAGCCTCCACGCCGCGAGAGGGCTCTAGACACCCCGACTCTGGCGGTAGATGGTGAAGCCGATCGCCCCGCAGATCGACGCGACGATCCAGAAGCGCAGGATGATCTTCGTCTCAGACCAGGCCTTCAGCTCGAAGTGATGATGGATCGGCGCCATCAGGAACACGCGCTTGCGGGTCATCTGGAAGTAGATCACCTGGATCACGACCGACAGGGCCTCGACCACGAAGATCCCTCCGAGCAGGATCAGCAGCACCTCGGTCTTGGTCATCACCGCCAGACCGGCGATCGCTCCCCCCAGCCCGAGCGAGCCGGTGTCGCCCATGAAGATGGTGGCCGGGAAGGCGTTGAACCAGAGGAACCCGATGCACGCCCCCACGAGGCAGCCGGCGAGCATCGCCAGGTCGAAGTCGCCGGCAAGGAACGTGATGCCGATGTACGCCAGCAGCACGATCGCGGCGCACCCGGCGGCGAGCCCGTCGAGGCCGTCGGTGAGGTTGACCGCGCTGGTCGTGCCCGCCACGACGAGGTAGATCAGCAGCGGGTACAGGGGCCCGAGATCGACGTGGTAGTCGACGAATCGCAGCCACAGCGTGGACGGCAGATGGGCCTCCTGGGTGGCGACGTACCACAGCCCGAGCGAGATCGCGATCGTCACCCCCAGCTTCGTCCGCGCCCTCAGGCCGAGCGAGCGACGCTTGACGAGCTTCGTGTAGTCGTCGGCGAACCCGAGCAGCGCGCAGGCGATCGCGGCCCCGAACACCCCCACCGAGCGCCATTCGTAGTCGGTGAGGATCAGGAACGAGACCGACACGGCAAGAAAGATGATCACGCCCCCCATCGTCGGCGTGCCGGCCTTCTGGAGGTGCCCGGCGGGGCCGTCCTCGCGGATGTGCTGGCCGAACTCCCGCTTGCGCAGGAACTCGATGAACTTGGGGCTGAGGAAGATGCAGATCAGCAGCGCAGCGGTGCCGCCGAAGAGGATCCGGCCCATTCAGAGCCGTCCGGGCCCGGCGCCGGGCGCAGCCTGAAGGGCCTCGCGGGAGGGCCGCGCACCCGGGGAGCGAGAGGCCACGGCGGGCAGCACCCGCTCGAGGCCGACACCGCGGGAGGCCTTGACGAGCACGGTGTCGCCATCGATCAGGAGCGTCGGCAGCAGCGCGGCGGCCGCGTCGGCGTCCGCCACCCAGTGCGCCTCGCCGGTGAAGGCCTCGGCGGTCTCCGCCGCGAGGGGGCCGACGGCGAGCAGCAGCGTCACGCCCCGCTCGGCTGCGTGGAAGCCCACCTCCCGGTGCATCCGTGGCGACTCGGGGCCCAGCTCGAGCATCTCCCCGAGCACCGCCACCCGCCGCCCCGGGGCCGTCTCGGCGAGGTCGTCGATCGCCGCGGCCATGGACATCGGGTTGGCGTTGTAGCAGTCATCGATCACGACCACGCCCCCGGGCAGCTCCACGCGCTCCCCTCGCATCGCCGAGAAGGAGACCTCCAGGCGCCCACCCACCTCGATCTCGAGCGCCCTCGCGACGGCCACGGCGGCGAGCAGGTTGCGAAGGTTGTGGGCCTGTGAGAAGGATGGCCACAGCTCGATCCGATCGCCGCCGGCGGCGATCGTCACCGACCCGTCGCGGTGGAGCTCGGCGAGCGCGACGTCTCCGCCCTCGCCGAAGGTGATCGTGCGCACGTCCCCCCGCAGGTGTCGGGCGAGGAGCGGCTCGGCGGCTGGGACGACCGCGACGGACCCTGGCGCCAGGCCGTCGATCAGCTCGGCCTTCGCCGCGGCGATCGCCTCCAGCGAGCCGAGCAGCTCGAGGTGGGACGGGCCGACGTTGACGATCACGCCCACATCGGGCTCGGCGATGGCGGTCAGCTCGGCGATCTGACCGGGTCCCCGCATCGCCATCTCGAGCACGAGGCACTCGGTGTCCGCCGGCGCGGCGAGGATCGCGAGAGGCAGGCCGATCTCGGTGTTGAGGTTGGCGGGGGTGGCGGCGGTGCGCACACGTCCGCCGATCAGCCCCGCGAGGATGTCCTTGGTGGACGTCTTTCCGGTCGAGCCGGTGATCGCCACCACCCTCGCCCCCCGCGAGCCGAGCTCGTGCCGCCAGGCCCGTGCGAGGGCCTGCAGACCGCGCAGCGGGTCGGGATGAGCCAGCACCACGCCGCCGCCGGCGGGGCAGCTGCCGGCGCCGAGGAGCGGCCGGGCGTGCTCGGGCGCGACGAGCGCACCCCAGGCGCCGGCGTCGAGCGCGGAGCGGGCGAAGCTGCCTCCGTCGTCGCGCTCGCCGGCGAGCCCGACGAACAGCTCGCCGCCCGCCACCCGGCGGGAGTCCAGCGTGACGGCGGGTGGACCGTCGCCTGCGGGAGCGGGAGAGTCGGCGTCGGGGAATCCGCCGAGGAGCTCCGCCCCGGCCTCCTCGGCGACGCGTCGGGCGCTCCAGCCGCTCACGGGAGGGCTCCCGCGGCGCTGCCCGCGCGACTGCCGAGCGCTTCCCGCGCGACGGCCACGTCGTCGAACGGGACCTTTCGGCCACCGACGAGCTCCTGGCCCTGCTCGTGACCCTTGCCGGCGATCACCACCACGTCCCCGGGCTCGGCGGCCGAGAGCGCCTCCCCGATCGCAGCCCTGCGATCGGGGATCGAGCGCACCCGCCGTGTGGCCCCGCCGCCCGCGCGCTCGACGCCGGCCATGATCTCGGCGATTATCTGCTCGGGATCCTCCGATCGGGGGTTGTCGGAGGTGACCAGCACGAGATCGCCCAGGCCCGCGGCGATCTCGCCCATCAGTGGCCGCTTGCCGCGGTCGCGGTCCCCGCCGGCGCCGAACACGCAGATCACACGGCCTGCCGCCCGCTCTCGGGGCCCCGCCAGCTCGCGGGCGGCCGCGAGCACGTTCTCCAGGGAGTCCGGCGTGTGGGCGTAGTCGACGAGCACCGCGAACGGCTGGCCCTCGTGCACCGGCTCGAAGCGGCCGGGCACCCGCACCCCCCGCTCGAGGGCGGCGAGCACGACGTCGAGCTCGCCTCCGAGGCGATGCACGGTCGCGACGGCGGCGAGCGCGTTGGCGACGTTGAAGCGTCCGGGCATCCCCAGCGCCACCTCGCGGTCGCCGGCAGGCGTGTGCAGGAGGAAGCGGCAGCCGTCGAAGTCGCAGCGCACGTCGCTCGCCCGGTAGTCGGCGGGGGCGTCGGTGGCGAACGTGGTGACCCCTTCGAGCTCGGCGGCGAGCCGCCGGCCGTAGGGATCGTCGGCGTTGACGACGCTGACTCCCGGGGGATCGGCCCCGGGGACCCCGGTGAACAGCGTGCGCTTGGCCTGGAAGTAGTCCTCCATCGTCGGATGGAAGTCGAGGTGGTCCTGGGTCAGGTTGGTGAAGACGGCGGCGGCGAAGCCGATCGCGTCGACGCGCCCGAGCTCGAGCGCGTGGGAGGAGACCTCCATCGAGCACGCCAGGTCGCCGCCGTCGAGCATCGCCCGCAGGTCGGCCTGCAGGTCGATCGCCTCGGGCGTGGTCCGCTGCACCTCCCGCTCGCTGCCGCCGATGATCGACGCCACCGTCCCGAGCAGCCCGCAGGGGCGTCCGACCGCCTCCAGCAGGGCCCGGATCAGATACGCCGTCGTCGTCTTCCCGTTGGTGCCCGTGACCCCCACCACCTGCAGCTCACGGGCGGGGTCGCCGTTGAAACGGGCGGCGATCGGAGCCATCGCGTGGCGAGCCGACTCGACGAGGAGGGTGGGCACCGCGAGGTCGAGGGGCCGCTCGACGATCAGCGCCGAGGCGCCGCTGCTCACGGCGTCGGCGGCGAAGTCGTGACCGTCGCGGCGAAACCCGCTCACGCAGAAGAACAGGCCTCCCGGCCGAACAGCCCGGCTGTCGTATGCCAGAGAGGTGATCTCGACCGAGGCCGCGGCGGTGCCGGGGCCCGCGCCGACCGCGCCGGCGAGCCCGCGGGTCAGCTCTCCCAGCATCATCGGTCGATCACCGCTCCCGGCATGCGGTTGAGTCTAGTTTCCAGCCCCGCCGGAGCCGCGTCTAGCCCGGCGGGATCCCCATGTACGGCAGCGCGAAGCTCATGATCTGACCGAACGCGGGCGCCGCCACCTGGCCCCCGAAGATCGACCCCGTCTGGGGTTCGTCGACCACCACGGCGCACAGCAGGCGGGGATCGGAGGCGGGGGCGAAGCCGATGAACGACGCGACATAGGCGCTTTTCGAGTATTCGCCGGTGGCCGCATCGACCTTGCTCGCGGTTCCCGTCTTGCCGGCGAGCCGATAGCCGGGGATGGAGACCTGGCTCGCGGTCCCTTCGGGTCCGAGCACCCCTTCGAGCATCTGCCTCAGCTCGGCGGCGGTGCTCGTCGAGATGATGCGCCTGCCGGCCGGCTCGGGCAGCTGACGGGCACCGACCGCGCTGACGATGTGGGGCGGTCGCAGGATCCCGCCGTTGGCGATGACGGAGTAGGCGGTGGCCATCTGCATCGGCGTGACGAGCTCCCCCTGGCCGATCGGCAGGTTGCCCATCGATGACCCGGAGTATTGGTCCAGGCGCAGCGTCAAGCCGGGCTCCTCGCCCGGCAGGTCGACCCCCGTGTGAGCCCCGAAGCCGAAGCGGTGGACCCAGGAGTTGAAGGTTTCGGCCCCCTCGAGCAGCCCGATTTTGATCGCGCCGACGTTGCTCGAACGGGCGAGGATCTGGGAGGTGGTGAGCGTTTCGTCAGGGTGTTCGGCGTCGTCGTGGATCGTGCGGTCGGCCACCTGGATCTGATCGGGGATGTCGAAGCCCGTGTCGGGCGTTATCAGCCCCTGCTGCAGGGCGCCCGAGATGGTCACCGACTTGAACGTCGAGCCGGGTTCGTAGTCGAAGCTCACAGCCCTGTCCTCGAGCGCCCCGGCTGGCGCGCCGGCGGGATCGTTGGCGTTCACCTGGGGCCAGTTGGCGAGCGCGAGGATCGCCCCCGTGCGGGGGTCCATGACGATCGCGGTGGCGTCCGTGGGGGTGAATACCTGGGCGATGGCCCCGAGGACGTCTTCGGCACGCTGCTGGATGTTGGCGTCGAGCGTGAGCTTCAGGGACTCGCCGGGGGTCTCCGCCCGGCTTTCGGTGATCGAGACGGGCTGGCCGATCGCGTCGCTGACGACCCGCCGCTCCCCGGGGTGGCCGGTGAGCTCGGAGTTGCGTGAGTACTCGAGCCCCGCGAGGCCGCCGCCTTCGGTGCCGACGATGCCGACCACCTGCGAGGCGAGCACGCCCCGCGGATAGACCCGTCGCATCACCGGCGTTCCCTGCACGCCGGCGATCCTCAAAGCCAGCACTCGTTCGGCCTGTGGGCCGGGAAGCGCACGTGCGAGGTAGACGAAGCCGGTGTGCTCGGAGAGCCGGCGCAGAACGGTCGCTTCGCTCAGGCCCAACAGGGGGGCCAGGCGCTCGGAGGCGGCGAGGGGGTCGGTGATCAGGTAGGGGTCGGCGGAGATGTCCTGTGCGGGTTCCGAGACCGCGAGGTCCACGCCGCTGCGATCGGTGATCGTGCCGCGGGGGGCGGTGACCGTTTCGGTGGTCACCTGCTGGCTGCTTGCCGCCTTGCGCAGAGCGCCCCCACGGACGACACCCAGGTACACCGTGCGACCGGCGGCGAGCACCAGCAGCAGGAAGAACAGCCCGAAGACCGTCCCGATACGGCGCTGGAGATCGGCCACCCCGTT
Organism: Solirubrobacteraceae bacterium; assembly: GCA_035314405.1. Lineage (GTDB taxonomy): Bacteria > Actinomycetota > Thermoleophilia > Solirubrobacterales > Solirubrobacteraceae > Palsa-744. Next base: position 11,181 of record DATFZP010000176.1, read on the forward strand.
ACCCCGCGGGAGCCGCCTGGGTGCCCCCCGCAGCAGACGTTTCGGGCGATCCGCCCGCCGCTGCGGAGCTCGAGGAGCTGCTCGGCGCGGCGGCCGGCGCCGAAGAGGACGAGGAGCCGGAGCCGGCCGTCGGGTTCGCGTTGGCTGCGGCTTCGCCCGAGGCCGAGGGTTCCGATGATGATGAGGATGAGGATGAGGAGGAGGAGGAGGATGAGGAGCTCTGGCCGGCCGCGGCTCCTGATGAGCTCTGGCCGGTCGCGGCTTCGGATGAGCCGCCGGCGGCGGTGCTCGCCGAGGCGCCCGCTTCGCCGGCGGCCTGAGAGGAGGGGGCCGAGGTCGCGGAGACGGGGTTGGTGAGCGCGGCGGCCGCCCGCTGCGCGTCGATCCCGGGGCCTGCGGCGAGGAAACGGAGAGCCCCGGAGGGGACTATCTCCATGCCCAGGCGGGCGGCCTGGGACTCGACGCGATCCCCGGCGGCGAGTTCGGAGTTTTCGATGCTGAGCGCCGCGTTCTCGCGCTGGAGGGCCCCCTCCCGGACGAGTGCCCGCCCGATGCTCGAGTTCAACTCGAGCAGGCCGAGCTGAAGGGTCACGATCCCGATCAGGGCGAACGTGACCACCCCGATCCAGGCTTTGCCGGCTATCAGCCGGTCGAGCAGCCGCTTGGAGGCGAGGGCTCTGACCGCGGTCGACAGCCCGAGCGGCCACGCCCGGGGGGACGGGTTCGGAGGGGCGAGCGAGTCCTCGCGGGTCCCCCGACCCGGGCGGGCGGGACCGGACACCCTCCGTGGCCGGGAGGGGGCCAGGGGCCGACCCGGAGCGACGGTCCGGGCTCGACGGGGTGCGGCGGCGGCGGCCGGCGGCGTCATTCGGCCCCTCCTGGCGCGCCCGCGAGCTTTCGGGCGGCCCGCAGCCGAGCGGAGGAGGCGCGCGGATTGGCGGCGGTCTCCTCGGCGGAGGGCACGATCGAGCGGCGGGTCAGGAGAGCCGCCTCGGGCTCGCGCCCGCACGCGCACACCGGCAGGTCGGGAGGGCAGATGCAGCCGCGGGAGCGCTCGCCGAGGAAGTGCTTGACGCGTCGATCCTCCAGCGAGTGAAAGGAGATGGCGGCGAGCACCCCGCCCTCGCCCAGGAGCCTCCAGGCGATCGGCAGGGCACGGTCGAGCTGTCCGAGCTCGTCGTTGACCGCGATTCGCAGGGCCTGGAAGGAGCGCTTGGCCGGGTGGCCGCCGCCGAAGCGGGCCGGAGCGGGGATCGCGGAGTTGATCGTCTCGACCAGCTCGAGGGTGGTCTCGATCGGAGCTCGCGTCCGCCGCCTGACGATCGCCCGGGCGATCGCCCGTGCGCGGCGCTCCTCGCCGAGGTCCCCGAGCACGTGAGCGAGGCGGCGCTCGTCCCACTCGGCCACGATCTGCCGTGCGTCGAGCTCCTGGGTCGTGTCCATCCGCATGTCGAGAGGAGCGTCGTAGGAGTAGGAGAAGCCCCGCTCGCGGGTGTCGACCTGCATCGAGGACATGCCGAGGTCGAAGTAGGCGATGTCCGCCCGGACCCCCTCCCCGGCGAGCAGCTCGAGCGCCTCGGCGTAGCCCGCGCGGATGAAGCGCATCGAGCAGGCGGTCTCCTCGGCGAGGGCGGCGAAGCGCTCCTCGGCGAGTGGGTCGCGATCGATCGCGACGAGCGTTCCCGACGCCCCCAGCCGCTCTGCCACGAGCCGGGCGTGGCCGCCGTCGCCGAACGTGCAGTCGATGGCCGTCTGTCCCGGGCTGGGATCGAGCAGCTCGACCAGCTCCCGCGCGAGAACGGGGGTGTGGGAGGTGGGCGCGGCGGATCCGCCGTGGGCGCAGGACGCGGCGGGGGCGTGGGCGGAGCGGCCTTCGGCGGGTGGGTACGCCGCTTCGCCCGAGGCGCGCCGGCGGCGGGAGAGCTCGGGGGTGCGGTGGCCGGATTTGCGGTTGGGGACGATGTCACTCAGTGTGGTCGACACGGGCGGTCACCTCCGCTACGCCGGCGAGCAGCGTCGATCGATGGTCGCCCCACGCGCGCTTGTCCCACAGCTCGAGGCGGTCGCCCACGCCGACGACGACGACGTCCTTGGCCAGATGGGCTTCCTCGCGGAGGCTTGAAGGGATCATGATCCGCCCCGCGGCATCGAGCTCGGCGTCGTGGGAGCTGCCGTAGAGGAAGCGCTCGAGTTCGGTCAGGCGGGGGGACAGCGATGGGAGATCGGCGAGCGCGCGGCGGGTGTAGGTCTCGTACTCCTGCGGCCGCCACACCCCGATGCACGGTTTGAGGTCCACCGGCATCGCCATCACGACCCCGTCAGCGAGGGCCGCCCGGTAGCGGGAGGGAACGGTGAGGCGGCTCTTCGCGTCGAGCGTATGGTCGTAGGTGCCGCGGAAGGGGACCACTGTGAGCTCCCGAAGTTGTTTCCGAGCCGAGGTGGAGGAGTGGGAGGAGCCCCTCCACCCCGGCTCGCTGCGGGCGAACATAACCCACTTTCCCCCACAATGCAACCCCATTTGCACAACTTCTCCCACTTCTCCTTCCCGACGACGCACGAAGGCTGAGATTGCCTGCCGGCACGGGCCTTATCGGGGGTTCCGGCGAGCCGGGGCGATCACGCGGGACGTGCAAGGGCGCCTGCACGAGCGCCGCCTGGGGGCGAACTTGCAGTCCACGGGAGGATCCAGGAGCTCCCCTCCGCTCCCCGGCCCCCGACCGGAAGGCGACCGGGGAGCCGCGCGTGTCCGGGCTGGGCGCAGGTACGATCAGATCCTTGCCCTCAGTCTGCGCCCCTCTCTCTAATCAGCGCCGGCGCGCGCCGCGGGCACGGCCCCCCGGCCGGAGAGCGTCGGCGTCGCTGGCCTCGGCGGCCGCGCTCCTGACGGTGGCGGCGCTCGGGGGATGCGGCTCGAGCCACACCGCCGGCACGGCCGCCGACCCCGCCACGCTGGTGCCGGCCACCGCGACCGTCTACGCCGGCGCCGACGTGCGTCCCCAGGGCGACGAGCGATCGAGCGCGCTGGCGGTGGGATCGGCGCTGACCCGCCAGTCCGACCCCTACCTCGGCCTCGCCCAGGCGCTGCGCACGCCCGGCTCGCCGCCGATCGACTACGAAAGCGAAGTTGCACCGTGGCTGGGACGGCGGGCAGGCGTCTTCGTGACCTCGCCGGGAGCCACGGGCAGGATCGTGGCGCTGATCGCGGGGGGCGTGCTGGGCACCTCCTCGACGGGCCTGTTCCCGTTCGCGAGCGGTGGGACCGAGGGGGCGTTCGTGCTCGACACCAGGGACGAAGGGAAGGCGCGGTCGTTTCTGACCAGCCGCATCGAGCAGGCCGGAGCGCAGGCCACCTCCTACCACGGCGTGGCCGTCGACGTGGCCGCGGGGGTGGCGTTCGCCTTCGTCGATCACTTCGTGGTGATCGGCAGCGAGTCGGGGGTGAAGGCGGCGATCGACACGGCCTTCGGGGGGCCGTCCCTCGCCCGGGGGGCAACCTACTCAAAGCTCCAGGCGGCCGCCCCCGCCGGGGCGATCGCCCACGTCTACTCCAACCCGGCGACGGGCCCGGAAGGGGCCCCGCCGCACGGCCCCTCGGGCCTCCTGCGGCTGCTCACCGGAGCACGAGCGGCCAACATCTCCCTCGTGCCGTCGGCCACCTCGGTCGCGATCGACGTGGACGCGGTCGAGGTCGGAGCGACAGGGACGCCGGGGGGGCTGCTCGCCTCGGCGGTCGAAGGGGGCCAGGCATACGACGAACTTCCCGGAGAATCGTTCCTCGCGGTGGGCCTCGGCCACCTCGGTTCGACCCTCGGCGACGACATCGAGGGCCTCGGGGAAGTCGTCTCGCTCCTGTCCGGTCTCGGCGGAGCGGGCGAAGGACGGGCGCCCTCGACGGCGCTGAGCCTGCGGGGGGTGCTGGCGGGACTGCTGGCTCCGCTGGGCGCGCTCGCCGCCAACAGCGCGCAGGCGAAGGCGGACTTCACCAGCTGGATGGGCTCGGGAGGAGTCTTCGCGTCCGGATCGAGCCTGCTCGAACTGAAGGGGGCCGTGGTGGTCGAATCGAAGAACCCCGCGCTCTCCCGGGCGGCCGTCTCGAAGCTCGGTGCGCTGATGGCGAGGTCGGGCTCCTCGGTCTCGCCGGCATCGATCCCGGGGACCGACGCGGCGGTGGGGGTCCGGGTCAACGGCCTGCCGATCGTCCTCTACATCGCCAACGGCACCGATCTCAGCGGGGGGACGAAGTTCGTGATCGGCCTCGGGGAAGCCTCCGTGACCGACGCCCTCACTCCACCGAGCACGCTGGCCACCGCCGCCTCCCGGGCTCAGGCGGCGTCGATCCTCGGCGAAGGGATCGAGCCCAGCCTCACGGTCGACGTCCCATCGCTCGTGGGCATCCTCGAAGCGGTGGGGCTGGGCGAAGAACCGACGGTCTCAAAGCTGCTCCCCGCGCTGCGTGCGATCACCACCGTCGCCGGTGGCGGGCACAGCATCGGCGACGGCCTCGAACGCTTCCGCGTGGTCGCCGACATCCAGCAGGCCGGCGGCTGAGCGGTGTCCGCGGGCTAGCGCGTGGAGAAGGCCCGGTAGAAGACCAGGCGCCCGTCGGACACGCGGTCCACCCCGTAGCGCATCAGCGTGGTTTCCCCGTCTGGTTCGATCGAGAAGGGTCCGAGCACCGAGTAGGGGTGACGGCCCGCGAACAGCCGTTGGGTGACGATCTGGCGGTTGTTTCCGTTCGCTCCGGCGCCGCGGATCGCCTGCAGAACGAGCCTCATGGCCTCGTAGCCGTAGAGGGCGTAGGCGGTCGCTTCGCCGCCGAACGCCCGGCGGTAGGCCCCCAGCACCTGCTCGGCCGCCGGCGGGTACAGGCTCGTCGGGAGGATCGGGGTGCCGATGTAGGCATGTGCGGCTGCGGGGCCGATCTGCGAGGCGAAGGATTCCTGTGCGGTCGAGCTCGAGCCGAGCAGCAGCAGCTTGGGGTCCGCTGTGTGTAGCTCTTGCCAGAGGATCGCGGCGGCTTCCGAGCCTTCGCCCGAGAAGAACACCGCCTGAGCCCTGCTCGCCACGATCTTTTCGACCTCCCCCGTGAACACCGAGCTTCCGAGGACCGGGATGCTGTCGTGACCGAGGACCGAGATGTGAGCCAGTCCGGCGTCGCCGGCGACGATTTCGGCGAGTGGCAGGGCGAACGGGTCCTGGTCGTCGAGCAGGTACAGCTTGTGGACCTTCAGAGAGCTCATCAACCTCACCTGGGCGGCCGCCTCGACGGGGTTGCCCGGAGGCAGGCGAATGAACGTGCGGCGGCCGCTCGGGTAGAAGCGTTCGGGCTCGTCCTGGCCGGCGTCGAGCGAGCTCGTCAGCCCGACATAGGGGCTGCCGGGGCTGATCTGGGGGATGCCGGCCGCGTTCATCAGCGGCAGCGAGACGGCGGTGGCGGGTGAGTTGTAGTCGCCGAGGTAGGCGATCGTGCTCGTGTCCTGAGCGGCCGTCTTGGCGTTGCTGGCCGTCACTCCGGGGCTCCAGCTTCCGCTCGCGGGGTTGGCGTCGTCGAGGGACACGTAGCCGATGTGGAAGCGGCCGGCCCTCCCCCCCGCCTGGGCGAGCGCGAGCTTCTCCCCGCCGACTATCTGCTCGGAGATCGCCGCCGTGGGGCCCTGCAGGGGCAGGCTCGAGTACACCGACAGCTCCGCCCCGGTCGCTTCGTCGCTGTCGGCTCCACCGGAGCCGCAACCCCCCACCGCGGTGACCGCGACGAGAAGAGCGGCTAGGCCCAGCCGGCGCGCGGGCACCGGGCGCTAGCTGCGACGGCCGGGGAGGTAGCCGGAGAGGATCTTCAGCGACGCACCGATGAGGATGATCACGGCGGCGAACAGGAACGCGTCAAAGCCTTTCGCCCCGAGCGCCCAGAGCACGACCCACACGACCAGGCCGGCGGTGACGGTGAGGATCAGTCCCATGCGGGCGCAATCCTACCGGAGCAGGCGCGTGTGGACGTCACCGCCGCGGGCCACGCGGGCGGGCGAGCGCATCGGCCGCGGGGGCTGACTCACATCTCAAGCGCGGCGGCCAGTTCCGCAACCAGCGCTCCGGCAGCCGACGCCGGATCCTCGGGCGCTTCATCGACGGCGCGCACCAGCCTC
>DATFZP010000177.1:0-6096 GCA_035314405.1 Solirubrobacteraceae bacterium
CCTCGAGCTGATCGAGACCTACTGGACCCCCGATGGGAGCTTCCCCGACCACGAGCCCAACCCGCTGCTGCCGGAGAACCGCCGGATGATCATCGAGAAGGTGCGCGAGACCGGGGCCGACCTGGGGATCGCCTGGGACGGGGACGCCGACCGCTGCTTCTTCATCGACGACACCGGGGCCTTCGTGGACGGCGACTTCCTGACCGCGCTGCTGGCGGAGTCGCTGCTTGCCAAGCATCCCAACCCGGACCACCCCGAAGCGATCCTCTACGACGTGCGTGCATCACGCGCGGTCCCGGACACGGTGCGCCGGGCGGGCGGCATCCCCTATATCAACCGCGTGGGCCACGCCTTCTTCAAGACGCGCATGCGCGCGGAGGGCTCGCTGTTCGGCGGCGAGGTATCCGGGCACTACTACTTCCGCGACTTCTACTGCGCGGACTCGGGGACGATCCCGGCGCTGCTCGTGCTCGAGATGCTCTCCGTCCAGGGCAAGCGCATGTCGGAGCTGCTCGAGCCCTATCACTCGCACTACTTCATCTCCGGCGAGGTCAACACCGAGGTGGCCGACCCGGCGGCGAAGATGGAGGAGATCGCCGCGCGCTACGCCGACGCGCGCCAGGACCGCCTGGACGGGATCTCGATCGACTACGACGACTGGCACTTCAACGTGCGACCCTCCAACACCGAGCCGCTGCTGCGCCTGTGCCTGGAGTCGCTCCTCTCGCCCCAGGACATGGAACGGCGCCGCGACGAGGTCCTCGCGCTGATCCGCTCGTGAGCGGCGCCGAGCGGGCCGCGCAGGAGGAGCCGCCGGCGGAGGAGCAGCTGGCGCAAGCGGCTGCGGCGGGCATCCACCGGCTGGCGATCCCCACGCCCTTCATGGTGGGGCGCGTCAACGCCTACCTGATCGAGGACTCCCCGCTGACGCTCGTGGACTCCGGCCCCAACTCGGCCAAGGCGCTGGACGAGCTCGAGCAGGCGCTCGCCGCCCGCGGCCACGCGATCGAGGACATCGAGCTGCTGGTGATCAGCCACCAGCACATGGACCACTTCGGGCTGGCCTCGATCCTCGCCCGCCGCTCCGGGGCCGAGGTGGCCGCGCTCGACCGGCTCGCGCCGTTCCTCGGCGCCTACGGACGCGAGACCGACCTCGACGACCGCTTCGCCGAGGCGCTGATGCTGCGGCACGGCATCCCCCCCGAAATCGTCACGGCCCTGCGCGCCGTGTCCGCCGGCTTCCGCGCCTGGGGCGCTGCGGTGGACGTCACACGGCCGCTGGCCGAGGGCTCGCAGCTGACCCTCCGCGACCGCACGCTGCGGGTGCTGCACCGGCCCGGGCACAGCCCGTCCGACACGATCTTCCTGGACGAGTCGCGAGGGATCCTGCTCGCCGCCGACCATCTCATCGCTCACATCTCCTCCAACCCCCTGCTCGCGCGACCGCTCGGGGCGGAGATAGACCCCTCGGCCCCCAGGCCTCGGGCGCTGATCACCTACATGGCCTCCCTGGAAGCCACCCGGGCGATGGACCTGGCGTTGGTTCTGCCCGGCCACGGCCCTCCCATATCCGACCACGTCGCCCTGATCGACGAGCGCTTCCGCATGCACCGTCGCCGCGCCGAGAAGATTCACCGCCTGATCGTCTCCCACCCGCGCACGGCCCACGAGATCGCCCAGGAGCTGTGGGGCAACGTGGCGGTCACCCAGGCGTACCTGACGCTGTCGGAGGTCCTCGGCCACGTCGACCTGCTGCTGCGCGACGGCCTCGTGGTCGAGGAGGAGCGTGACGGGGTGGTGCGCTTCCGGGCCGTCTAGCTTCCGGGCCGTCTAGCTTCCGGGCCGTCCGGGGCTCCCGCCCCGCCCGCGCTCGATCTCCCCGAGGTGGGCGACGTTCAGGCGGTCGCCCTCCTCGCTGCTCACGGGCTCCGACAGCCACGCGTCGATGATCTCCTCGAGCAGCTGCTCGGAGGTGGCGCGCAGGCTCAGGGCGAGGATGTTCGCGTCGTTCCAGCGGCGTGCGCCCGCCGCCGTGGCGGCATCGAGGCACAGCGCTGCGCGGGCGCCCGCGACCTTGTTCGCCGCGATCGACGCCCCCGTCCCGGTCCAGCAGCAGACGACGCCCCGCTGAGCGCGACCCTCGGCCACGTCGCGGGCGACGGCCTCCGACGCCCACGCCCAGTCGGCGGGCTCGTCGTCCGCGAGCGCCCCGTGACCGATCGTCTCGTGACCCCGGCGCTCGAGCTCGGCGCGCACGGCGCCTGCCACGCCCGTCAGCTCGTCGGCCGACACGGAGATCCGCATCAGGTGCGCTCCCCAGGCCGTCCTCCGTCGTCAACGAGCCCGAGGAACAGGCGATGGACGCGGTCGTCGGAGCCGAGCTCGGTGTGAAAGGAGACGCCCATCATCCTCCCCTCCCTGGCGGCCACCGGATGGCCTTCGAGCTCGGCGAGGATCTCCACCGAGGGGCCGTGCTCGGCGATCCACGGAGCGCGGATGAAGACCCCCCGGACAGGCCCCCCCGCGAGCCCTGCCACCTCGACGTCGGCCTCGAAGCTGTGGACCTGCCGGCCGAAGGCGTTGCGGGCCATGCGCACGTCCATGAGGGCGAGGTGGTCGCGGTCGAGCATGATCATCCCGGCGCACGACCCCAGGATCGGCGTCCCCTCGGCGGCGAGACGGCGCAGCGGCTCGGCGAGGCCGTCTCGCTCGATGCCGAGGGTGATCGTCGTCGACTCCCCGCCGGGCACGACCAGTCCGTCGATCCCCTCGAGGTCGCCGGGCACCCGCACCTGCCTCGTGAGCGCGCCGATGCGACGGAGCATCAGCTCGTGCGCCTGGAAGTCACCCTGCAGGGAGAGCACGCCGATCAGCGGTGCGTCGGCCATCGCCCTGTGCGGCCCGGCTCTACCAGCCGCGCTGCGCCAGGAGCTGCTCGTCCTCGAGCCTCGAGCTCTCGAGGCTCGCCATCGCCGTGCCGAGGCCGCGGGAGGCCCGGGCGACACGCTCCGGGTCCTGCCAGTGGGTGGTCGCCTCCACGATCGCCCGTGCTCGCGACGGGGGATCCTCCGCCTTGAAGATGCCCGACCCCACGAACACCCCTTCGGCCCCGAGGGCCATCATCAGGGCGGCGTCGGCGGGCGTGGCGATGCCACCGGCACAGAACAGGACCACAGGCAGGCGCCCGTCGCGGGCGACCTCCCGGGTCAGCTCCAGGGGAGCGGCGAGCTCCTTGGCCGCCGTCGCCAGCTCGTCCTCGGGAATGCCGGCCAGGCGGCGGATCTCACCGGTGATCCGGCGCATGTGGCGCACGGCCTCGACGATGTCCCCGGTGCCGGCCTCGCCCTTGGAGCGGATCATCGCCGCCCCCTCCCCGATCCGGCGCAGCGCCTCGCCGAGGTTGGTCGCTCCGCACACGAACGGGATCTTGAACTCCCACTTGTCGATGTGATTGGACTCGTCGGCGGGCGTCAGCACCTCCGACTCGTCGACGTAGTCCACCTCGAGCGCCTCGAGCACCTGCGCCTCGACGAAGTGGCCGATCCGCGCCTTGGCCATCACCGGGATGCTCACGGCCTCCTGGATGCCGGCGATCATCTCCGGGTCGGACATCCTCGCGACACCGCCGTCGCGGCGGATGTCGGCGGGCACCCTCTCCAGCGCCATCACGGCGGCCGCTCCGGAGTCCTCGGCCACCTTCGCCTGCTCGGGGGTGACGACGTCCATGATCACGCCCCCCTTCAGCATCTCCGCCAGCCCCGCCTTGACCCGGAACGTCGCCTCGTCACGCATGGGCACTAGTTTGACACGCGGCGACTGCGGTGACGGCGCCGTGCAAGTGCGCCCTCATGGGCGCGGCGGCCCTGCCCTCACGGGCCCGGCGGCCCCCCCGCGTCCCATCGGCCCGCATGGCGGCGCCTGCGCGCGCAGACGTGGCACGGGCTCCCAAGGGCGGGGGGGGCGGCCGAGCGGCCGCGGCGCAGGTGCCCGGGGTGAGAGCTGTGCCCCGGCCTGCGCTGAGGACGAAGGCCGGGAGGCTGGCGAAGCGGACCGCTGGCACAACCGCCGAGGATGTGCTCAGCGTCCCGCTCGCTCCCTCTCCTGGGCTCCCCGAAACCCCCTTCGTTCCCCATGGCACAAGGACAGTAGCCGAGGGTAAACCCCTAGTCAACCCCCACGACGAATATTTCACTGCTCGTCCGGGGACGCTCCCCCGCGAGGCTGTCGCGATATGCAGCCATCAGGGCCGCGTCGGATTCGAACGGGGGCTGGGCGCGGATGAAGTCGATGTAGGCGTTGCCCATCGCCCACAGCTGGGGCGTGGCGGCGCGGGCCGGCCGTTGCAGCAGCTCGTCGATGTTCGCGAACAGGCCGAGGTCGGCATGGACGTGGCGCTCGTCGAGGAAGTCGAGCGAGTCGCGACGCCCGTCCCACTCGACCAGCACGGTCTGCCTGCAGAAGTGGGCCGTGCGCCCCGCGAGCTCGCTGTCGGTGGAGGCGTCGCACTTCACCCACCGCCCGGAGAGGAACGCCCCCGCGTAGATGTGGACCGACTCCTCCGAGCAGAAGCGGGTGAGGAACGGCGGCCCGAGCACGCCGAAGTACTCGCGAGCGTTGACCCGCATCACCCCGTAGGCGGCCGGGATGCCGGCGGCGCGGAGCAGGGCCACCAGCAGGTTGGCCTTGTTGGTGCACGTGCCACCCCGCTCGGCGAGCGTCCTCGACGCCGGCACCCCCCACTCCCCCAGGGTGTAGAGCACCTCGTCCCTGACGAACTCGAACGCGGCGACCGCCCACTCCTCCTCATCGCCGGCCCCTGCCCGGCGCTTGATCTCGGCCATCGCCTCGCGGATCGAGGGGTGGTCGTGATCGCAGAACGGCGTGAGCGCGAGCGCGTCGGCGCTCCCCGCCGGCGACGGGTCGCTCGGGGAGCGGCGAGCGACGCGGGCAACCGCCCCGCCCCCGTTGCGGGCCGGCGCGGCCCCGGCCGGCTCGAGGATCTCTGCGGAGGCGCCCGCCGCGTGCCCGGCGGCTGCTGCCGGCGCGGGGACAGCGGCCGCGTGCGCTCCCGCCGGCGCCGGAGGCTGCCCCCCCGCCGGCGCCGGAGCGTACGCCCCCGCCGGCGCCGGTGCCCTCAGCAGGCGGGGGGCCCACCAGTTCCACTTTCCCAGCAGGCACATCAGCGACGGCAGCAGCAGCCCCCGGACGATCGTCGCATCGATGGCCACGGCGAGGGCGGCGCCGAAGCCGACCTCTTTGACGAGCGCGTGGTCGGCGCTGATCAGCGAGCCGAGGGCCACACACAGCAGCAGCGCGGCCGCGGTCACGACGGGGCCCGTCCGCTCGACGCCGTCGGCCACCGCCTGCCTGTCGCTCGCGCCCCGGTCGCGCAGCTCCTTGATCCGCGAGAGCAGGAAGATGCCGTAGTCGGTGGCCAGGCCGAAGGACATGGCGAAGATCAGCACCAGGGTCGACGGCTCCAGGGCGTGGGAGCTGGTGTAGCCGAGGAGGCCTTCGAGGGCCCCGTTCTGGAAGACCAGGACGAGCGCGCCGAGGACCGCGGCGATCGTCAGCGAGCTCATCAGCAGCGCCTTGACGGCGAGGACGACGGAGCGGGTGAGCAGGAACACCGCGATCAGGGTCACCAGGATCACGATCGCAAGGGCGAGCGGCAGGCGGGCGGCGAGGCTGTGCTTGAGGTCCACCAGCGACGCGGTTTCCCCTCCGGCGAGCACTCCGAACGGGCTCGCCAGAGCGCGGATCCGCCTGACGAGGGTCTCGCTGGCGGAGGACAGGGGCGGGTCGGAGGGGACGACTTCGAGCTGTGCGACTCGCGGGGACAGGCGGGTCGGCCCGCGCACCGCGTCCACCCCGGGGAGCGCGCGCAGCCGTGCCGCATACACCGCAAGCGGCCCGGCGACGTCTGCGTTCGGGGGGGTGTGGACGGCGAGCAGCACCGGCGAGTTGTTGGTGGCCGGGAAGTCCCGCCTGATCGTGTCGTGGACCGACCTCGCCGGGGTGCTGCTCGGCAGCACGTTCCAGTCGACCTGGGTGATGCGCAACCCGAGGACCGGGCTCGCGAGGGCGAGGAGGGCA
>DATFZP010000178.1:0-6323 GCA_035314405.1 Solirubrobacteraceae bacterium
TGGCTGGTGTGGGGGATGCTGATGCGCCGGCTGGGCTGGGGGGTGCTCCCCGACCCGGAGGTGGCGGGGCTGTCGATCATGATCGTGTTGCTCGGCGTGGCCGTGGCCGTGTGGGTCGGCAACCCCCTCGCAGCCCTGCTGCTCGTCCCCGCCGCCCATTTGTGGCTGTGGCTGGCCTCCCCCGAGCTGCGCCCCCCACGGGCGGGGTCGCTCGCCCTCGTCGCGCTCGGTCTCGCTCCGCTGGCGCTGCTGATCGCCTTCTACGCCGATCGGCTCGGTCTCGGGCCCGGTGAGGTCGCCTGGACCGCCCTGCTGCTGCTCGCAGGAGGACATGTGGGTCTCGGCGGGGCGATCCTCTGGAGCCTGGCCCTCGGGAGCGCCGCCGCCGCCACGCTCCTCGCCGTCAGCCCGATGCTGCCGGCCGCCGGGCCGGGTCCGGGCGAGCAGGTCGAGGTCACGATCCGCGGCCCCCTCTCCTACGCAGGTCCCGGGTCGCTCGGCGGCACCGAGTCGGCCCTGCGCAGATAGCGGTCGCGGGCCTCCGCCGCGGAGGGTCCCTCCCCGGGGGCGTGCGACCGGGGGCGCCGCGTGCCGGGGGGCGCCGCGTGCCGGCGGAGCGCTACCAGCGGTGCTCGAAGCCGGCGAGCGAGACGTCCTCTCCCCGGCCATCGGAGAGCGTCACCCCGGGCTCCCCCTCCACCACCTCGCCGACCCAGCTGACCTCCACCTCGCCGAGCTCCCGGACGGCCCGCTGCACCCGCTCCCGGTCAACCGGGGCGGCGCAGAAGCACAGCTCATAGTCTTCCCCCGCCGCCGCCGCGAGCCGCCACGGCGGCTCTCCCAGCTGTGCGGCCACCTCGGCGACGCCGGCATGGAGGGGCAGCGACGGGAGGTCTATGCGCAGGCGCACACCGCTCGCCCGGCCCAGGTGGCCGGCGTCGGTGGCGATTCCGTCAGACAGGTCAATCATCGCGTGGACGCCTGCAACGGCCAGGGCGCGGCCCTCGGCCAGCCGCACCGGCGGATCGCGAGAGACGGTCAGCGCCGGGGATGCGTCCGGCGAGGGTTGGGCGCGGCCGCTCAACACGGCCAGCCCGGCGCCGGCCCCCCCGAGGCGGCCCGTGACCCCCACGAGGTCCCCGAGGCGGGCGCCGTCGCGTCCGACCAGCCGGTCCGCCTCCTCGGCCCACCCGACGGCGGTCACGGCCACGGTCAGGACGGGCGCGGCCACCACGTCGCCGCCGGCGATCGTGGTGCCCGTGCGCTCCGCGAGCAGTCGGGCCTCACGAACGAGCTCGAGGGCCGGCTCCTCGCCGAACCCCTCGGGGAGTCCGAGGACCAGGTAGGCCTCCCCGGGCTCGGCCCCCATCGCGGCGAGGTCCGAGAGCGCGCCGGCGAGCGCTCGCCGGCCCACCTCCGCCGGCGTCGCCCAGCCGGGATGCAGGCGAAAATGCACCCCCTCGACCATCGCGTCGACGGACGTCACCGACACGCCCTGCCCCTGAACGACGGAAGCGTCGTCGCCGACCCCCCGCACCACCCGCCTCTCCGACCGACCCGGCGACGGGCCCGTTCCCCCGGCGCCCGCCGTGGCGGGCGGGCCGCCCGCACCGACCAGCTCGGCCGTGATCGATTCGATCAGGGAGCGCTCGGCGATGTCCGTTCTCAGCGGTGTCGGTAGACGATCCGGGCGCGGTCGAGGTCGTAGGGGGAGAGCTCACAGCGGACTCGATCCCCGGGGAGGATGCGGATCCGGAAGCGGCGCATCTTCCCCGCCACGTGGCCGAGGACGATGTGATCGTTGTCGAGCTTCACCCGGAACATCGCGTTGGGCAGCGCCTCGATCACCTCGCCCTCGAATTCGACCTTGTCCTCCTTCGCCACTCTGCGTCCCATCTGGTCGTCTCCACCGCCGGCGGGCGACCTTCGCGTCCCTTTCGTGGAGTCAAACTACCAGCGAGACGGGGATGAGGGGCCCAACCGGCGGCCACGGCGCCTCTACCCGGGCGAGGCGCCGCCGTTCTTCTGGACCGTCGGTTCCGGCGGGCGGGCGGGTTTGGGGGGCGGGGGAGCTTCGCTGGGAGGGGCATGGCCCTTGCCCGCTTCGGGGTTCGTGGGCGGTTTGGCGGGAGTGCCGGCGCCGGCGTTGTTCTTGCTGTTCGGTTCGCCGGGCTGGGATTCTTCGCCCGGCCGCGAGGAGCCGGTGGTGGCGTAGTGGCCGTAGAAGGGCTGGTAGGAGATCGATTCTTTGGGCTGGGGGAATTCCACGCACGGCTGGTTTTCGGTCACGGCCGCCATGTAGGCGTGCCAGATTTCCGCCGGCAGATAGCCGCCCTGCTGGGGCTCGCCGTGGACGTCGGTCATCGACACCCTCGTGTTCGGGTAGCCCATCCAGACGACCGTTGAGTAGTTGGGGGTGTACCCGTCGAGCCACGCGTCCACGAGTTCGCTCGTGGTCCCCGTCTTGGCCGCGGTCGGGCAGTTGATCGCCGAGCGCGTGGCGGTGCCGCCGAGCACGTTCTGGTGCAGGATGTTGGTCTCCTCGCCCGTGACCCCTTCGCTGAGGACCTTGACCCGCCTGGGCTGGCCCCAGTTGCCGTCGACCCGGCCGTCGGGGAAGACCACCTTAGTGATCGCGATCGGCGTGTTGCGCCAGCCTCCGTCGGCGAGGGTCGCGTACACGTTGGCCATTTCCAGGGGGGTCACGCCGAGGGTCAGACCGCCGAGGGCTTCCGCCGGGAAGCTGCTGAGGTGGGTGACCACCCCCATCTTGTAGGCGGTCTGGGTGACCGTTTCCTCGCCGAGGTCGGCCGCGAGTTGGGCGTAGACGGTGTTGTCGGATGCAAGCGTCGCCTGCACGAGGTTGAGCGACTTGTTCAGCGAGGTTCCCTCGAACGTCTTCACTTCGTAGGTGGGGTAGCCGGTCAGCCAACCCGGGGCGAGGGTGTGGGAGAGGTAGTAGGTCGTGTTGGGGTCGATGCCCCTGGAGAGGGCATCGGCGAGATCGATGGCCTTGAACGTCGAGCCCGGCTGGCGGTGGCCGTCGGCGGCGAGGTTGTACTGCGACTGCTCGTAGCTCTCGGACTCGGCCATCGCCTCGATGTCGCCGTTGGCGGGGTTGAGCGTGACGATCGCCGAGGCCGGATCCCCTTCCTCGTTGAGCACTTCCGCAATGGCTCTGCGGGCCAGGCGCTGCATGTTCAGGTTGATCGTCGTGTACACCTTCAGGCCGCCCTGCTCGACGGTCTTCTCGCCGTAGCGTTCGACGAGCTGAGAGCGGACGTATTCGAAGAAGAATTCCTCTTTCCGTTCCGAGTAGAAGTGCCCGAGCTCGACGCCCAGCGGAGCGTGCTCGTCGGCGGAGGCCCGAGCAGGAGTGATGTAGTGCAGTTCGGCCATCTTGGCGAGCACCTCGTTGCGCCGTTCCCGCGCGGCTCCCGGGTCCAGGAAGGGGTTGTACTGCGACGGGGCCTGCGGCAGGCCCGCGAGCAGCGCCGACTGGGCGAGGCTGAGCTGGGAGACGGGCCTGTTGAAGAAGATCCGCGCCGCCGCCTGGACCCCGACCGCCGTCTGACCGCCGACGGTGCCGTAGGGAACGCTGTTGAGGTAGCTCGTGAGGATGTCGCGCTTGCTGTGCAGTTTCTCGTAGTCGAGGGCGAGCTTGGCCTCGATGATCTTCTGCCTGAGCGTCCGCTGATCGCCTCCGAGGTAGAGGTTGCGCATCAGCTGCATCGTGATCGTCGAGCCGCCCTGGACGGCCGCACCCTCGGCGAGGTCCTTCAGGGCCGCCCTGAAGATGCCGGTGACGTCGACGCCGTGGTGTTTGTAGAAGCGCTGGTCCTCGATCGCCACCGTCGCGTTCTTGAGGTTCGCGGGGATTTCACTCCAGGTGACCGGGGTGCGCAGGAGGTCGGATTGGATGAAGCCGAGGCTCGTCCCGTCGGCGGCGAACACCTGCGATGAACCACCGCCGATGATCGGCTTCAGGGTGCTCAGGGCGGGGGCAGAGCTGGCCACGTTCAGGACGTAGCCGACGGCGGCGATCGTGCCGATCACCAACGCCATGGTGGCAACTGAGGCGCCGATCACCAGCAGCCGCTTGACCCCCGAGCTGCTGTGGCTGCGCCGACGCTTTCGAGATCGTTGAGACATCGCGCGAACATCGAGATTACCGTGCGGGATTGTGGTTTCCTGCCGCTTGCGTCGCTGAGATCCCTACGCTCGGAGTCAGCACCATGAACTCAAACGCCGCCGAACCGGCCATCGCGGATACCGCGAGCGTGCCGGGAGCACCCGTCGAGCATGCCCTGAAGCCGCGCGGCGTCGCCGGGCGACTGCGCGCGCGGCTGGGGCGACTGCGGGCCGACGAAGCTCGGATGACGGCTGTGCGGGACAGCTGGTTGGCGCTGTGGACCTCTCGGGTGTTCGTGTGGGCGGTCGGCGTGGGGACCGTCGCGACCCTCGGCTTCGGTCCCGCCCGGACCGCGTTGGATCCGCCGGGGATCACCCGCGGCTTCGGCTGGCTCGGCGATCTGCTCGCCGCCCCGGTCGCGCGCTGGGACTCGGCGTGGTACCTGGTGATCGCCCGCTACGGCTACCGGCCTGACCTGACTCCCTTCACCTCTCCCCGCACCGCGTTCTTCCCCCTCTATCCACTCGGCGTGAGGATCATCGGGTGGACGGGCGTGCCGCTGATCCTCGCCGGCGTCCTGCTCTCCCTTGCCGCGTTCGGCCTGGCCCTGTACGGGATCCACAGGCTCGCCTCGCTCGAGCTCTCGCGCTCGGCGCGGAGCGTCACGCGCGGCCGCAGCGCCGACGCGGCCCGCCTGGCGGTCCTCGTGATGGCGCTCTCCCCGATGGCGTTCTACTTCTCGGCCGTCTACTCCGAGTCCCTCTACCTGGCGCTCTCGGTGGGCCTGTTCTGGTCGGCCCGCAACGGGCGCTGGGCATGGGTGGGCGTCCTCGGAGCCCTCGCCGGAGCCACCCGGAGCACCGGTCTGGTGCTGATGCTCCCGGCGGCGATCATCTACCTCTACGGCCCCCGGGAGGATCGGCCGCCCGACCTCGCCGTCGCGAGGGCGAGGTCGTCGCGGGTGGCGTCGGGGGGACCTCTGTCGGGCGCGCGCATGCGGGGGCTCCTGGCAGCACTGAGGCCCCGCTACCGGCTGCGCCGGGACGTCCTATGGCTGGCCCTGATGCCCGCCGGGGTGGTGGTCTACTGCACCTGGCTCGCCCTCTCTGGCGGGGAAGCGCTCGGGCCCTACCACGCGGCGGCCGCCTGGGACAGGCACCTGGTGGGGCCGTTCGTCGGAGTGTGGGACGGTGCGACGGCTGCATTCGACGGGGCCCGCCAGCTGCTCTCCTTCCAGCGGGCACACGTCTATTTCCCCCTCGCCGGAGGCGACCCGTTCGTGGCGGCCTGGCACAACCTGTTCACGCTCGCCTTCCTGGCGGCGGCCGTCCCCGCGATCATCGGCGTCCTGCGACGGCTGCCCCTCGCCTACGGCGCCTACGCGATCGCCGCCCTGGTGCTGCCGCTGTCGGATCCGGTCGCCCCCGAACCCCTGCAGTCGATACCCCGGTATCTCGTCGTGTTGTTCCCCCTGGGAATCTGGATGGGCAGCTGGCTGGCCGAGCATCCTCGAGCGCAGCGGCCCGCGCTCGCCGTCTCGGCGCTCGTGATGGCGTTCTTCCTCGCCGAGTTCGCCACCTGGCACTGGGTGGCCTAGCGTGGAGGAGCAGACGAGGATCGACGGCCGGGTGCTCGACGCCCCCCCGTTGCCGGGCGAGCAGCGCCAGCAGCCCGTCCCGCCGGAGGAACCCCAGGAGGGGGACCCCTCACGTTCACCCACCACCAGCTGGGCGCCGTGGACGGCGCCTGTGGCGCTGGTGGGCGGGCTCGTGCTGGCGGCGGTGGCGGGGGTGGTCGTGGACCTCCCAGCGCTCGCCCTCGGCGTGAAGCTCACGAGCAGCCACACCCCGCCCGGGCTGGTGATCGCCGACACGTTCGTCCAGGACCTCGCGTTCGTGGCCGCGGCGGTCTACTGCGCCCGCATCGGCGGGCGCAAGGTGCGGGCGTGGCAGTTCGGGCTGCGTCCCCCCGGGGTGGGCTGGCGGGCGGCGGCGGGGATGATCCTGCTGCTGCTCGTCGCGTTCGTCATCCTCAGCGCGTTGTGGGCGGAAGCGCTCAGCCCGAGCAAGGAGAAGCTCCTGCAGCAGCTCGGCTCCAACGAAACCACCCCGCTGCTGATCCTGAGCGCGGGCCTGACGTGCGTGGTGGCGCCGATCTGCGAGGAGTTCCTGTTCCGCGGCTACATCTTCAC
>DATFZP010000179.1:0-3809 GCA_035314405.1 Solirubrobacteraceae bacterium
CCCCGACCGGATTCAACCTGCCGGACCTGCCCGCCGGGCTGCCGACGAGCCCCCTGCCCGCCGCCGTCGATGCGGTTGGATTCCGCTGGGGATAGCCTCTGAGGAGCGCAACTTCTGTGCCGCGGACAGGTTTGCGAGCGAGAGAGGCGATAACGTCGGGGGCTGCCGGCAGGGCTGGAGGGGCCTGGAACCGAGTGGTTCGCAGTCCGGCGTGAAAGGTGGTTTTGGTCTTGCGGAGCATTGAGGCCCACAAGCGAACCAGGTTCCTCGCCGTGGGGACCACGGCGGTCGCGGCGTGCCTCTTGGCGGTAGGGCCGGCCCCTGCGCTTGCTGCAGCCGGTGCGGTACAGGCGCCTCTCACCGCCCCTCCGGGCGCCGCGAGCGTCCCGACGAGCAGCGGGGGGACCGCGGGGAACCCCTTGGGCGGCTCGCACGGCACGAGCACCTCGACGGGCGCCCACGTGACGACGGTGAAGATCGTCCACGTCTCCTGTGTCCCCGCCGCGAGCTGCGGCTCCAACGCCCACCAGGTCTCGACCGGCGGCACGCTGCTGCTGCAGGGGGTGGGCCTGAGGTCCGGGATGATCGTGGCCTTCCCGAAGACCACGGGAGCCACCATCAGCAGCGCCTCCCCCGCCTCCCGCCTGCGCGTGGCCGCGCAGGGACTGATCGTGACCGTCCCCCGGCGGGCCCACTCCGGACGGATCGTGATCCTGCTGGGGGAAGGGCGCCACACGAGCTCCTTCGGCCCGATCTCGATCGTCGGCTACCGCCTGCATCCACCCGCCCCGAAGCCGAGTCCCCCGCCGCCGCCGAGCCCCACGTTGGCCCCCTCGACGGGATCGCCGCTGGACGGCCAGGGGATGTGGATCTGGTACGTCAACCAGTCCGACGGAGGGAACGTCTCCTCGATCATCGCCAAGGCCCACGCCAACGACGTGGGCACGGTGCTCATCAAGAGCTCCGACGGGTCCACGAACTACTGGGGGCAGTTCTCTCGCCAGCTCGTCGCCGAACTCCACGCGGCCGGCCTGAAGGTGTGCGCGTGGCAGTACGTCTACGGCACGAACCCCACGGGCGAGGCCGACCTCGGAGCGGAGGCGGTCGGCAACGGGGCTGACTGCCTGGTGATCGACGCTGAGTCGGAGTACGAAGGCCACTACGCCGCCGCCCAGACCTACATCACGACGCTGCGGGCCAAGATCGGCCCGTCCTACCCGCTGGCACTCGCCTCCTTCCCCTACGTCTCCTACCACGAGTCGTTCCCCTACTCCGTGTTCCTCGGACCGGAAGGGGCCCAGTACAACGCCCCCCAGATGTACTGGCACGACATCGGCGTCTCGGTGGACACGGTGTACGCCAACACCTACATCGCCAACCGCATCTACGACCGGCCGATCTTCCCCCTCGGCCAGACCTACGGGGGGGTCTCCTTCGCGGAACTCCTGCGCTTCCGGGAGGAGGCGGTCGACTACGGGGCCGGCGGGATCTCCTTCTGGGACTGGCAGGAAACGGTCCCGAGCGGCTGGGGCGCGCTCGCGGCCCCGCTCACGCCGCTGACCACCGTGACCCCCAACGCTGGCTATCCGGAACTCGAAAAGGGCTCCACGGGCGACCAGGTGCTGTGGCTGCAGGAGCACCTGGCGGACGCGATCCCCTCCCAGGAAGTGACCGGCAGCTTCGGAAGCCACACGGTGGCCAACCTCGAGACCTTCCAGGCCGCCCACGGACTCCCGGTCACGGGGACCGCCACCGCCGCCTCCTGGACGGCGCTGCTGGCCCTGCCCCCCGTCCCGGTGCACTGGACGGGGAGCGGGCCGAGCGGCTGAGCTTGGCACCCCCGGCGGGCGCGATCCGAGCCACCCGGCGACCCCCCGAGGTCGGCCCGAAGGCCGGCCCCTGAGAATCAGACCCGCCGGATCGGGGAATCAGACCCGCTGGATCAGGGTGCCCGTGCCGAGGCCGCCGCCGCAGCACATCGTCACGAAGCCGACTTCCTTGTCGGAGCGCTCGAGCTCGTGCAGGAGGGTCGTGAGCAGGCGGGCGCCGGTCGACCCGAGGGGGTGCCCGAGGGCCATCGCCCCCCCGTTGACGTTGACCCTGTCCATGTCGGGGTCGAGCTCTCGACGCCAGGCGGCGACCACGGGTGCGAACGCCTCGTTGATCTCGATCAGGTCGATGTCGTCGATCTTCATGCTGTTGCGCTTGAGGATTTTGCGGGTCGCAGGGATCGGCCCCTCGAGCATTTTCACGGGGTCGCAGCCGACGGTCGTCTGGTCGACGATCCTCGCCCGGGGCCTCAGGCCGAGCTCCTTGGCCTTCTCGGCGGACATCAACAGGACCGCCGCCGCGCCGTCGGAGATCTGGGAGGCGTTGCCGGCGGTGATCTTGCCGTCGGGCTTGAACGCCGGCTTGAGCTGGGAGAGCGCCTCGAGGCTCGTGTCGGGGCGGATGCCCTGGTCGGTGACGAACTCGGTCCCATCGACGCTCATCGGCACGATCTCACGCTCGAAGCGGCCCTCCTCGGTGGCCTGGTGGGCGAGCCTGTGAGAGCGCACGGCGAGCTCGTCGAGCTCGGAGCGGGGGATCTCCCACTGGTCGGCGATCATCTCCGCGCCGAGGCCCTGGCCGACGATGTTGTGCTTGGCCATCAGCTCCGGGGTGAAGGCGTAGCCGAAGTCCTCCTGGGTCTTCATCCCGGCTGCGAACGGCAGGTGACCCATGTGCTCCACCCCCGAGCCGATCATCGCGTCGTGGACGCCCGCGGCGATCAGGGCGGCGGAGAAGTTGACGGCCTGCTGGGCGGATCCGCACTGGCGGTCGACGGTCGTGCCCGGCGTCTCGATCGGCAGCCCCGCCTGCAGCCAGGCGTTGCGGGCGATGTTGAAGCCCTGCTCCCCGAACTGCTGGACGCAGCCGGCGATCACGTCCTCTACCTCTCCGGCGTCGATCCCGGAGCGCTCGACGACCTCCGTGTAACACTTCGCCAGCAGCGTGTTGGGGTGGGTGTCCTTGTAGTAGCCCTTCTCCTTGTGCCCGCGACCGATCGGGGTGCGGACGGCCTCAACGATCACGACTTCGCGACCCTCTGGTTGCCTCATTTCGGGACTCCTCCTACGGTGTTTTGCCCAGCGTTTATGGAGAGGAACCGGGTCGCCCCTCGAGGTCGGGGGAGCTTCTGGGAAAATGCCCGGGCCCTGCCCCCCCTACTCTATCGCTTCACGCTTTCTAGATTGACTGGTCAGTCAACCTGGCGGTTGCGGCTAAACCCCCATACCGAAGCTCGAGAGGAGTCCCGTGAGCACACGCCTCGCGATAGCCGGTAGCGGCGCCATCGCCTGCGGCCTGGCGGCGACGGCGGCCCACCACGGTCCGGTGCTGCTGCTGGCCCGCTCGGAGAGCTCGGCGGAGCGGGCACGGTCGACCGTCGAGACGACTCTCAGCCGACTGGGGGCCGAGATCGATCCCGAGCACGTCCAGATCGTGACAGACCCCCGGGAGCTCGCCGGGGCGAGCTTCGTGGTGGAGGCGGTGGTGGAGGATCACGCGGTCAAGGCCGGCCTGCTGGCGGAACTGGACGCGATCCTCGGGCCGGAGGGGATCCTCGCCAGCACCACCTCCTCGCTGTCGGTCGAGAGCCTCGCGGCGGCGAGCGGCCGTCCCGACAGGTTCCTCGGGCTGCACGTGTTCAACCCCGTCACGAAGATGATGCTCGTGGAGCTGATCTTCCCCAGAGCGGCGAGCGAGGACACGCGCAGGCGGGCGCTCGCGCTGTGTGAGACCTTCGAGAAGACGCCCGTGGAGGTCCC
>DATFZP010000180.1:0-4693 GCA_035314405.1 Solirubrobacteraceae bacterium
CGCCGTTCGTGGCGGCGATCGACGGGTGGCTCACGGCGTGCAGCGCTCCCGCCACGACGGCAGCCGAGCCGGAGGCGAGGTCGGCGCCGGTCGCGAGGTCGGCGCCGGTCGCGAGGTCGGCGCCGGTCGCGAGGGGCTCGAGGGACGTCGTGAGAGCTCCCAGACGATCATCCCTCGCGGCCACCTGGGTGATCATGTCGGCGACGTCGAGCCGGGAGACCTCGCCCACTCCCGTGAACAGGCCGGTGGCACTCTCGGGGTCGTCGGTGTGCAGGTGCACCTTCAGGGTCGTCTCGTCTCCGACCACGAGCACGGAGTCCCCCAGCAGCTCGAGCGGGCCGATCCAGGCGCCCGCGCTGAGCCCCTCGCCGGTGACGGCGAAGTTGGTGCAGAAGCGGTAGGTCGCCGAGCTGTGCTCGGGATGGGTGATGCGCGCGGGTGCGTGGTGGTCGAGCGGGGGCGGCTCCTCGCCCCGCAGCGCCGCCACGACCCCGGCGAAGATGATCGTCAGGCCGTATCCGCCCGCGTCCACGACCCCGGCCTCGCGCAGGGCGGCCAGCAGCTCGGGGCCGCGCTTGACCGCTTCCTGGCCGGCCTGCACCGCGCGCTCGAGCGCGTCGGCGATCGCCTGGTCCTGCACCGGGCGCTCGGTCGCCGGCTCCAGGCGAGGGCTCACCGTGCTGTGGGCGACGTCCGTGACGATCTGATGGGCCATCTCCCGGGCGACCGTGAGGATCGTGCCCTCCGCGGGCTCCCGCACCGAGGAGTAGGCCCTGTCCGCGGCGTTCGCGAGCGCCGCGCCGATCAGCGTCGCGTCGATCAGCTGCCCGGGCCTCGAGACCAGCTCCTCGGCGGCGCCGCGAATGAGCTGGGAGAGGATCACCCCGGAGTTGCCTCGTGCCCCGAGCAGGGCCGCGCGGGCGACCGAGTGGACGATCTCGTCGCGTCCGATCTCGTCGATCGTGCGCCGCTCGTCGCTGCCCTGCAGGCGGTCGAGCTCCGCGAGCACCGCGCGCAGAGTCAGGGCCATGTTGTCGCCGGTGTCCCCGTCGGCGACGGGGAAGACGTTCAGATCGTTGACCTCCTCGCGGCGCGATTCCAGGTGGGCGAGCGCCCCGGCCACGGCCGCGCGAAAGCGGACGAGATTGGTGTCGGTCACGGGGACACCTCTATCACCTTCGCTGGGCCGGCGCACACGCCACATGGGAGCGCCCGACTGCGTCCTGCGGGTGCCCCGCTCGTCCCGCACGGCGGCGCTGTCCGTGGGTTGCGAGGGAGCGGTCCGTGCGTGGGGCGGGCTCAGAGAGCCTTCGTGACCTTGCCGGCTTTCAGGCAACGGGTGCACACATACACACGCCTGGGAGCGTTGCCCACCATGATCCGCACCTTCTGCAGATTCGGGTCGAAGCGCCTCTTGGTTGCGACCATCGAGTGGCTGCGACTCTGCCCGAAGGCGGGACCCTTCCCGCAGCTGTGGCATACCTTGGCCATCGGCGCAGTCTAGCCGCTTGCGAGCCGAGCCCTCAGACCCGCCATCGCGACGACTGCCTCGGCGGCTCGGCGCCCCTGATCCCGTCGGTCCCCTCCGGCGCGCGCGAGAGCCTGCTCCATCGTCTCGCAGGTCAGCACGCCGAACGCGCACGGCACGCCCGTCTGGAGCGTCACGGCCATGATCCCCCGGGCCGTCTCCGCACAGACGAAGTCGTAGTGATCGGTCTCCCCCCTGATCACCGCACCCAGGCAGGCGATCCCGGCGAAGCGAGAGGATGCGGCGGCGTAGCTCGCGGCCAGCGGCAGCTCGAAGGCCCCGGGGACGTCGAACACCTCGACCTCCTCGGCCCCAGCCGCCGCGAAGGCGGCCATCGCTCCGTCCTGGAGGCGCCCGGCCAGCTCCTCGTAGAAGCGGGCCACGACGATCGCGAAGGAGCCCGCCACCCTCGGCGCCTAGCTCTCCTCGCCGGCGTCCGGCCCCGGCGCCTGATCCCGGCGGCCCCGCTCCCCCGGGGAGCCCCCGTCCGCGCCGAGGCGCTCGGAGCGGAGCAGCTCCTCGTCGAGGTTCAGGCCCTGGTGGTGCAGGATGTGACCCATCCGCTCGGCCTTGGTCCGCAGGTAGGCGGCGTTGTGCTCGTTGGGAGCATGCTCGATCGGGATCTGGCCGCTGACCGACAACCCGTAGCCCTCGAGACCCCTGATCTTCTTCGGGTTGTTGGTGAGGATCCGGATCGAGCTGAGGCCGAGATCGACGAGGATCTGGGCGCCGATCCCGTAGTCGCGCAGGTCGGCGGGCAGGCCGAGGCGCTCATTGGCCTCGACCGTGTCGAGGCCGTCCTCCTGCAGCCGGTAGGCGCGCAGCTTGTTCAGCAGGCCGATCCCCCGTCCCTCCTGGCTGAGATACAGCAGCACCCCCTCGCCCTCCCGCTCGATCATCGAGAGCGCCGATTCGAGCTGCTCGCCACAGTCGCAGCGCAGCGAGTGGAAGACGTCTCCGGTGAGGCACTCCGAATGGACTCTCACGAGCACGTCCGGGCGGCCCGCCACGGCCCCCTTCACGAGCGCCACGTGGTGCTTGTCGTCGACTAGAGAGCGGTAGCCGACGGCCTCGAATTCCCCGAACACCGTCGGCAGGCGGGTCGCCACCACGCGTTCGACGAGCTTGTCGTGGCGCCGCCTGTAGGCGATCAGGTCGGCCACCGTGACCATGCAGAGGCCGTGCCGGGCGCAGTAGTCGATCAGTTCCGGCACACGGGCCATGGTGCCGTCGTCGTTCATGATCTCGCAGATCACACCGGCGGGGTTGAGCCCGGCGAGGCGGGTCAGGTCGACGGCCGCCTCGGTCTGCCCGGCACGCTCCAGGACCCCGCCGGCCCTGCTCTTGAGCGGGAAGACGTGGCCGGGCTGCACCAGGTCCGAGGGCCTGCTCTCGGGATCGATGGCGACCTGGATGGTGTGGGCGCGATCATGGGCGGAGATCCCCGTGGTGACCCCCTCCCGAGCCTCCACCGAGACCGTGAACGGCGTTTCGAAGGCCGACTCGTTCTTCGCCGCCATCAGGTCCAGGCCGAGCTCGTCGCAGCGGTCGGGGGTCAGCGACAGGCAGATCAGGCCGCGACCCTCCTTCGCCATGAAGTTGATCGCCTCCGGGGTGGCGAACTGTGCGGCGAGCGTCAGGTCGCCCTCGTTCTCCCGGTCCTCGTCGTCGCACACGACGACCATCCTGCCCTGGCGTATGTCCTCGATCGCCCGCTCGATCGTCGCGAACGGTGCGGAGGTGCGGGTCTGGCTCATGCTCGTGCCTCCAGCAGTCGCTCGATGTGCTTGGCAAGGATGTCCACCTCGATGTTCACACGGGAGCCCTCTCCGAGCGCCCCCAGGTTGGTCCGCTCGAGGGTCTCGGGTATCAGCGCGACGGCGAAGCCGTCGGGCTCGAGCGCCGTCACGGTCAGGCTGACCCCGTCGAGCGCGACCGAGCCCTTCGCGGCGAGATAGCGGGTGATCTCGGCGCCGGCGTCGACCTCGAGGGCGCGGGCGAAGCCCTCCTCGCGGAGCGCCCGGACGGTGCCGGTGCCGTCGACGTGGCCCTGCACGAAGTGCCCGCCGACGCGGTCGCTCAGGCGCAGGGGGAGCTCGAGGTTCACGCGGGCACCCTCGCCCAGCGAGCCCAGCGAGGAGCGCTCGAGCGTCTCCATCATCGCGTCCGCCTGGAAGCTCTCACGCCCGGCGGCGGTCGCGGTGAGGCACACGCCGTTGACGGCCACCGAGTCACCGACGCGCAGCTGCTCGGCCAGAGGGCTGGCGATCGTGAGGA
Organism: Solirubrobacteraceae bacterium; assembly: GCA_035314405.1. Classification (GTDB taxonomy): domain Bacteria; phylum Actinomycetota; class Thermoleophilia; order Solirubrobacterales; family Solirubrobacteraceae; genus Palsa-744. The sequence goes on from DATFZP010000180.1 coordinate 3,806, forward strand.
TGGCACCGTCGCCCGCGATATCGATCGCGGTGAGGCTGCCGAGGTCGGCGATCAGTCCCGTGAACATCGGCAGCCTCCGGTCAGCATCGCCCGCGTTACCACTCGCGCAGGCGCGCGGAGATCAGCAGGTCCTCACCGATCGGTTCGCAGTCGAACGTCAGCGCTCTCAGCGCCTCGGCGATGCGCTCGGCGCCTTCGCCCTCGAGCGGGTCCCGCGCCGAGCTGCCGCCGAGCAACAGGGGCGCGAGGAACAGCCGCAGTTCGTCGATCTCCCCGGCGTCGAGGAAGGCTCCCGCCAGGTGCGGCCCGCCCTCGAGCAGCACCGCCGAGACGTCGAGCGCTCCGAGCTGGTCGAGCCCGGAGCGCACACGGGCGGGCTCGTTTTCGCCGGTCGCCACGAGCACCTGAACGCCTGCGGCTTCGAGTGCGTCTATGTCTGCCCGGGCGGCCGCCCGGGAGGCGATCACGGTGAGCGGGATCTCGGCCGCGGCGGCGACGAGCTGGGAGGCCGGAGGGATCCTGGCGAGCGAGTCGAACACGACACGCCGCGGCTGCGTGGCGGGCTTGGCGGGCAGGCCGTCGGGCCGGGCGGTCAGCTGGGGGTCGTCGGCGAGGGCCGTGCCGATGCCGACCACCACTGCGTCGACCGATGCCCGCCAGCGGTGGGCCAGTTCGCGACTGGCCTCCCCGCTGATCCACTGCGAGTCGCCGCTGCGGGTCGCAACCTTGCCGTCGAGCGTCATCGCCGACTTGAACAGCACCCACGGGCGACCGACGCGGGCGTGCTTGCGGAAGGCCTGGTTGAGCATGCGGGCGCTCGCCGCGAGCTCTCCGTCCGCGATCACGACCTCCACGCCCTCGTCGCGCAGGATCCCGAGCCCCCGCCCG
>DATFZP010000181.1:0-3063 GCA_035314405.1 Solirubrobacteraceae bacterium
CCTGGGGCTGCTGCCCCCCGCCGACCCCGGCGACGACGAGCTCGCCCACGGGCACATCGCCGGCGATGACCTGTGGGCGGCCGCGGGGCTGCGCTCGGCGATCGCGGCCGCCGCGCTCGCCGGACGGACGGACCTCGCCGGAACCTGGAGCGCGATCGACGCCCGCTTCGAGGCATCCCTGCGGCGAGCGCTCGCCGCCGCCGTCGCCAGAGCAGGGCACATCCCGCCGGTGCTCGACTCCGCCGGCGGGGAAGACTGGGGAAACTACGACGCTGCCTACCCGGTCGAGGTCCTCCCGCCGGACTCCTCGGCGGTCCGGGCGACCGTCGCCTGGGCCCGCGCCCACATGGCGGAGGGCCTGGCGACCTACGAGCACGGACACAGCCTCCACGACTATCTCGCCTTCAGCATCTTCCAGACGGAGCTGCTCGGCGGAGATGTGTCCGATGCGCTCGCCGGGCTCTACTCCGAGCTCGCCCACACCACCTCCACCGACGGTGGCTGGGAGTGGGGCATCGCCCCCTACGGCACGAGGGCCTCGGAGGTGAACCTCTCTCCCCACGGCACCTTCGCCGGGGACTACGTGGCGCTGCTGCGGGACATGCTCGTGGCGGACACGCCGGGCGGCGGCGTCAGCCTGCTCGCCGGGGCGAGCCCCGCCTGGCTCGCACCGGGTGAGCACATCACGGTGACCGCGGCGCCCACCGCCCGCGGGGTGATCTCCTTCAGCGAGCGCTCCAGCGCCCGGGGGGAGACGCTGACATGGCAGAGCGACCTCGTCCGGGGGACCGCTCTTACGTGGACGCTTCCGTGGTGGGCGCGCGACGCCCACCTGGCGAGCGGGGCCCCGGTGGGCTCCAGGGTCGCGCTGCCCTCGGCCTCCGGATCGATCGCCGTGACGTTCGCCGGCCGCCGGCCGTCCCAGTCCTACGCTGCGACGGTGGCGGCGCTGAACGCCTCCTACCGTGCCCGCTCCCGCCCGGAACCACTGGTGGCCGGGGCCGGCTGAGAGCCCTGCTCAGGTGGTGCGGACGATCAGCACCGAGCAGGGAGCGTGGTGGGAGACCTTGTTGGGCACCGACCCGAGGAGGAATCGCTTGGCCCCCGTCATCCCCTTGTTGCCGACGATCACCAGATCGGCGCCCTGCTCCTCGGCCACGTCGAGGATCGCGTCGGCGGGATCCCCCTGGCGGGCGAACGTGTTGACCGTGACACCCGCCTGGCGGGCCATCTCGGCCGCGCCGCCGAGTGAGGCCTCCACCTCCTGTTTGGGGTTGATAGCCCACTGCACCTCCTCCGGGGCGTCTCGCCGTTCCGCTTTCAACCGCTGCTCGGACACGGGCGCGAACGCGCTCACGAGCTGCAACGTGGCGCCGATGGCGCTCGCCAGGTCGATCGCCTCACGCACGGCCTGGGTCGCGGTGTCAGAGCCATCGGTGCCCACGACTATCGAGCGGAACATGGTCCCCCTAGGAGATTCAGGCCGACCCCTGTCGGCCGGCGGGTGGGGATCATACCCCCAGCCCGATCACCCTGCCGGTCCGCGCACGGTGTGGCGGCGGGTGCTTGTCATGATGTGGGAATGGCTGCGATCGGTGTGACCCACTTCACCGATCCGGGGTGCCCCTGGGCCTACTCGGCCAGCCCGGCGTTCGCCGTGCTGCGCTGGCGCTACTCCGATCAGCTCGACTGGCGGCTCGTGATGATCGGGCTCGCCGAGGACACCACCCGCTACGCCGAGGCCGGATACACGCCGATCCGCTCGACGGTGGGGAGCGTATTCTTCCGGCGCTTCGGGATGCCGTTCCTCGCCGAGCCCCGCGCCCGCCTCACCGCCACCTCCCGCGCCTGCCGTGCGATCGTCGCCACCCGCCTGCTGGATCCGCACCGAGTCGAGGAGGTGCTGCGGGCACTCCAGCTCGGCTGGTTCACGACGACCCTGCTGCTCGACGAGGACGAGGACCTCGCGCGGGCGCTCGCCGCCGTCGACGGGCTGGACGTGGGGGCGATCGTGGCGGCGATCGACGACGAGCGGACGATCGCCGCCTATCAGTCCGACAAGCGGGAGACCCGCACGGCCGGGGGCGGTCCCACGCATTTCCAGGGCAAGGCCCGTCAGACCGACGGCCCTGTTCGCTTCTCCGCGCCGTCGCTGGTGTTCACCGGCGCCGACGGTCGACGCCTCGAGGCCGGGGGATTCCAGCCGGTGGAGGCCTACGACGTGCTGATCGCCAACCTCGACCCGACGCTCGACCGCCGCCCCCCGGCCGGGGAGCCGCTGCAGGTGCTGCTGCGCTTCCCGGCCGGCCTCGCCACCGCGGAGGTCGCTGCGATCATGACCCCCAACAACCTCGCGCCGGACCGCCTCGCCGCGGAGCGGGCGCTGATCGAGCTCGTCGGGGAGGGCGCGGCACATCGCGTGCCCGTCGGCGACGACGCGCTCTGGCTTGCGGCCTGACCGACCTGGCCACGGGGAGGGTAGCCTCCAGCCAGCGATGGCGGTCATGGTCACCCTCCCGGACGGAAAGCGCCTCGAGCTGCCCGATGGCGCCACCGGCGCCGACGCCGCGGCGGCGATCGGGCCCGGGCTCGCCCGTGCCGCGCTCGCGGTCGAGGTGGGCGTCGGGGATGGCGGGTCGGGCCCGGAGACTCGCGACCTCTCGCGACCTCTCCCCGACGGCGCACATGTGTCGATCCTCACCGAGCGCAGCGGCGAGAAGGCGCTCGAGCTGATCCGCCACGACGCCGCCCACGTGCTCGCCACGGCGGTGATGGAGCTCTACCCGGGAGTGAAGATCACGATCGGTCCCCCGATCGAGGAAGGCTTCTACTACGACTTCGAGTTTCCCGAGGGCATCGCCGTGTCCGAGGCGGACTTCCCCGGCATCGAAGAGCGGATGCGGGCCCACATCAAGGCCGCCGAGCCGTTCGAGCGGACCGAGGTGAGCGTCGCCGACGCCCGGGAGCTGTTCGTGGCAGAGCGTCAGGACTACAAGGTCGAGCTGATCGACGACCTCGTGCAGGGCGCCGACGCGGCCCATCCCCTGGAGACGGTCTCCCTCT
>DATFZP010000182.1:0-2250 GCA_035314405.1 Solirubrobacteraceae bacterium
CATCCCCGACGAGGACAACCTCGAGCTGCTCCGCGTGCTCGGAAGAGGCCTCTCCCAGGCCGCCGAGACCCTTCGTGCGCTGCCCCTGAAGCTGGTGCTCGAGCCTGGGATCAGCGAGCGCGAGCTCGCCTCCCGCTACGCCGAGGCCGCGGCCCGGCTGTACCCGCTGCTGGACCCGCTGCTGCGCAACATGCTCAGCCTGCACCTGCGCACCGCCGCGGAGTCCGAGGTGATCAGCGCGATGGAGCGAAGCGGCGGGCGCCTGGCAGGCGCCCGCGAGGTGACTGTCTGCTTCGCGGACCTCGTCGGCTTCACCCGCCTCGGGGAGGAACTGGCGCCGGACGAGCTCAGTCGCCTGGCGGCGCGCCTGGAAGCGCTCGCAACCGAGATCGCCGCCCCGCCGGTCAAGCTCGTCAAGACGATCGGCGACGCCGCGATGCTCGCCTCCACGGAGCCCGAGCCGCTGCTCGACGCCGCCCTCGGGCTGATCGACGCGGCGGATCGTGAGGGGAGCCACTTCCCCCACCTGCGGGCCGGGGCCGCGCTGGGCCCCGCCGTGCCCCGCGCGGGGGACTGGTTCGGGCGGCCGGTCAACCTCGCCAGCCGCATCACCTCGATCGCCCGCCCCGGCAGCGTGCTCGCCGAGGAGGGGGTGAGGGAGTCCGTGGGGGATTCCTACCGCTGGTCCTTCGCCGGCGCTCACCACCTGCGCGGCATCCGCGACCCGGTCGCCCTTTACCGCGCCCGCCGCCTCGACGATGTGCCCGCCGGCCGTGAGCGGCCGGCCGTCGGCTAGCCGGTGCGCCTGGACTCCACGGCCGCGGAGGCCGCGCCCGCGGGCGCCGGCCCCGCGGCTCGCGGGTCCTCGCCGTCGGCCTCCCACAGGCGCCAGGGGGCCTCGCCGGCGGCCCACATGTCCGCGAGGGCGACTGCGTCCTTGTAGGTGTCCATGCACTCCCAGAAGCCCTCGTGGCGATAGGCCTTCAGGGCGCCGTCGGCGGCGAGCCGCTCGAGCGGCTCGCGCTCGAGCACGCTGTCGCTGTCGAGGTACTCGAGAGCGCCGCGGTCGAAGCAGAAGAAGCCGCCGTTGATCCAGTGCTCGGACCGCGGCTTCTCGCGGAAGCCCACGACGCTGCCGTCGTCCCCCAGCTCCGTGACCCCGAACTGCAGCTCGGGGCGCACCACCGTCATCGTCGCGAGCGCCCCGTGGTCGGCGTGGAAGTCGAGCAGGGCGCCGAGATCGATGTCCGCGACCCCGTCGGCGTAGGTCACACAGAAGCGCTCCTCGCCGTGCAGGCGTCCCCGCAGGCGCTCGATGCGACCCCCGGTCTGGGTCTGCAGGCCCGTGTCCACGCACTCCACCGTGACGCCCGGCGGCCATCGCTGCTCGGCCACGAAGCGCTCGATCATCTCGCCCTTGTAGCCGGTGGCGAGCAGAAAGCGCTCGAAGCCCTGGACGGCGTACAGGCGGATCACGTGCCAGACGATCGGCATCCCCCCGATCTCCACGAGCGGCTTCGGTATCTCCTTGGTGCGCTCCCGCAGCCGGGTGCCCCTGCCCCCGCACAGGATTGCCACCGTCGGGCGCCTCAACTCCTAGCCCGCGACCCGCTCGAGCACGTCCGCCGACACGTCGAAGTTGGCGTGGACGGCGCTGACGTCGTCGTTGTCCTCGAGCTTCTCGATCAGGCGCATCAGGACGGCGGCATGGGCCTCGTCGACGGGCACCAGGCTGGTCGGCCTGTACCCCATCTCGGCGCTCTCCAGCTCGACCGAGGCCTCCTCCAACGCCTGCCGCACGCTCGTGAAGTCCGACGGCTCGGTGATCACCTCGAACACGTCCTCGTCGGTCGCGATGTCCTCGGCGCCCGCCTCGACGGCGACCATCAGGTCGTCTTCGGAGTAGCGCTCGGCGTCGATCACGATCGTGCCCTTCTTGTCGAACAGGTACGCCACCGAGCCCGGCTCGCCGAGGCTGCCGCCGTTCTTGGAGAACGCGTGCCTGACGTCCGCGCCGGTGCGGTTGCGGTTCTCGGTGAGAGCCTCCACCAGCACCGCCACGCCGCCGGGGCCGTAGCCCTCGTACAGCACGCTTTCGATGCCGTCGGCCTCGGCGCCGACACCCGCGCCTTTGGCGATCGCGCGCTCGATGTTGTCCTTCGGCATCGAGGCTTCCTTCGCCTTGCGCACCGCGTTCTCGAGCGTCGCGTTCGTGTCGGGATCGCCGCCGCCGTCACGTGCGGCGACCAT
>DATFZP010000183.1:0-3172 GCA_035314405.1 Solirubrobacteraceae bacterium
ACGCTCACCGCGGTGTGGGTGATCTTCATCTGAGGGGGATTCAGGGTGAGGGTCAGCCGGCCTTCGTCGTCGGGCGGATCCTCGAGGCCTTCGATCACCTCGCGAGCGAGGCGGCGGATGACGGGCTCGTGGGCCTCGTCCTTGATCAGCAGGCGCAGCGCGCGCGCCGTGTAGATCACCTCCTGCTCGTCGAGGAAGAGGTGATAATCGGGCTCTGAGGATTCGGTGGGGTCGCTCACGGAGAGCAACAGGCTACAGCCTCACCGCGGCGCGGAAACGGCGGCAGGGTGCTCGGCACGAGGCCCTCGGGCATAAGCTTCCGCGGCGATGGATCCCGAGGCCCCGCCCCTTCGCCTGTCCGTCCTGGACCAGTCCCCGGTCGCGGAGGGCTCGACCGGCGGGCAGGCGCTGCAGAACACGATCGACCTCGCACGCCTGGCCGACGGGCTCGGCTACCACCGCTACTGGGTGGCCGAGCACCACGGAGGGCCGATGCTCGCCGGACCGAGCCCCGAGGCGCTCGTCGGGCCGATCGCCGCGGCCACGAGCGGCATCCGGGTGGGCAGCGGCGGCGTGATGCTTCCCCACTACAGCCCGTTCAAGGTCGCCGAGACCTTCAGCCTGCTCGCGGGGCTGTTTCCGGGTCGGATCGACCTCGCACTCGGGCGGGCGGCAGGCACCGATCCGCTGACGACCTTCGCCCTGCAGCGCGACCGCCGCCAGGCCGCCCCGGACGACTTCCCCCAGCAGCTTGCCGAGCTCCTCGCCTACCTGCACCGGAGCTTTCCCGCCGACCATCCCTTCGCCCGCCTCGCCGACACCCTGCCCGGAAGACCCGAGCTGCCCTCGCCCTGGCTGCTCGGGTCCTCTCAGCAGAGCGCCCTGTGGGCGGGGGAACTGGGGCTGCCGTACGCGTTCGCCGACTTCATCAACGCCGATGGGGCCGCGATCGCGGCGGTCTACCGCGAGCGCTTCCAGGCCCACGGGCACACCGGGGTGGCCCCGCAGACGGCGGTCGGCGTGTGGGTCATCTGCGCCGACACCGACGAGGAGGCCAGGCGCCTCGCCTCCAGCGGGCGGATGGCCTTCACGCTGCTGCGACGTGGCTCGCTGATCGCCGTGCCGCCGCCCGAGAAGGCGCTCCGGTTCCTGGCCGCGGAGCCCTCCGACGGCTCGTCGGGGCGCCCCGGACGCCGCGTGGTGGTGGGCTCGCCGGAGAACGTGCGGGAGCAGCTCGAGGGGGTCGTGGAGAGCTACCGGGCGGACGAGGTGATAGCGGTCAACATCACCTACGAGCACGAGGCCCGCAGGCGGTCCTACGAGCTGCTCGCCGAGGTCTTCGAGCTGCCTCCCCGGGCGCCCTCCGAGACCCGGGGCGAGAGGGCTCCGGAGCTTCCCGGCTGAAGCCATCGGCGCGACGGGTGGGGGCTTTTCTCGAGTCCTGCAAAGAGAGACTTCTTCTACGCCCGTCACGGCTCCCGCGTCGTGGAGGAGCTGAGACTCCTGCGCGGCCCGAGCATGTGGAAGATGTGGCGTGAGCCGCGCGGCTGAGCCGGCGGCCGCTGCCCACTTCGAGTATTGTTAACAACATGGCTAACGATGCTGTGCTCGACCGGGCGTTTGCGGCGTGCTCCCACCCGATCCGCCGGGGCATTCTCGAACGGCTCGCCGGGAAGGAGCTGAGCGTGGCCGAGGCGACGGCGGAGTTCGGCGTCTCCAAGCCGGCGATCAGCAGGCATCTGAAGGTGCTCGAGGAGGCGGGGGCGATCGTGCGGGTGATCGACGGTCGCACCCACCGGCTGCGGATCGCCGAGGACTCGCTCGTGGAGGCCGAGAGTTGGCTGACGAGTCACCGCGAGCTGTGGGAGCGCAAGCTGGACGTGGTGGAGGAGTATCTGAGCGAGCAGCGCCAGAGAAGACCGAGAAGGGAGACGACGTGACTGAGACCGACGCAGCGACGCTCCGCCTGCAGCGCACCTTCGACGCCCCGGCGGAGGAGGTCTTCGACGCATGGACCAGCCCGGAGGTGCTCCGGCGGTGGTGGGCGAGCGGGCCGGCCTGGGTGACCCCCCTCGCCGAGGTCGATCTCCGGGTCGGGGGCGCCTACAGGCTCACGATGGAAGACCCTCGAGAGGGCTCCCGCCACACGGTCCGGGGGGAATACAGAGAGGTGCGCCGTCCGGTCCGGCTCGTGTACACGTGGGCGTGGGAGCAGGACGATGGGAGCACCGGCCCGACGAGCACGGTGGCGGTGGAGTTCCGCGAGGAGGGTGAGCGGACGACGGTCCTCATCGAGCACGAGGGCCTCGACTCGCAGCAGTCACGCGATCGGCACGGGATCGGGTGGACCGGTTGCCTGGAGAGTCTCGAGCAGCGGGTCTTCGCCGGGGCGGCTCACCCGTCCTAGGGAACACGACAAGGAAAAGGAGAAGCACGATGACGAACTACGTTCTGGCCTACACCGGCGGCGGCATGGCGTCGACCGATGCGGAGAGGGAAGCGGCGATGGCGGCGTGGGGAGCCTGGTTCGGCAGCCTCGGCTCCGCGATAGTCGACGCCGGCAACCCCTTCGGGCCGTCGATGACGGTCGCTTCGGGCGGAGCCGTCAGCGAGGGGGGCAACTCGGAGCTGACCGGCTACACGGTCGTCCAGGCCGAGGACCTCGCGTCCGCGGGCGAGCTGGCGAAGGGCTGTCCGGTCCTCTCCAACGGCGGCACCGTGGAGGTCTACGAGACCTTCTCGGTGATGTAGGAGCGGTCAACCCCGCGCGGGTGGGCGCCTGTCGGCCGGGACAGGCTGCCCGCCACCGGGGGCGGCGAGCACGCGGAGCTCCTCAGACCCGGCGAGGACGCGGTCCCCGGGATGCAGCTGGCGTCCTCGGCGGGTCTCGCGCTCGCCGTTCACGAGCACCGGCTCGGTTGCGAGGAGGGCCTTCACGTCGCTGCCGGAGTCAACGACGCCTGCGAGCTTCAGCAGCTGTCCCAGCCTGATCGTCTCGCCCCTGATCTCCACGTCGAGTGCCACCGGGCGAATGTATCGAGGGTCGCGCCCGGCGGTCTCCGGCGATGCGCTACGCTCGCCGCCGTGGGCCAGCGCAGCGGTTACTCACCGGGGACCTTCTGCTGGGCGGAACTGACGACGACCGATCCGTCGGCGGCGAAGGGCTTCTACG
>DATFZP010000184.1:0-3559 GCA_035314405.1 Solirubrobacteraceae bacterium
TAGCGCGAGGAGTCCGGCGTCAGCACCTCGTCGCCGACCACCAGCTCACCGGTCTCGTCGAGGCCGAACTCGAACTTCGTGTCGGCGAGGATCACCCCTCTCGCCCGCGCATGCTCGGCGGCGAACGTGTACAGCTCGAGCGCCACCTCGGCCACCCGCCGCATCAGCGCCCCGTCCCCGACGAGCTCCGCGGCCCGGTCGAAGTCGATCGCCTCGTCGTGCCCCACGTCGGCCTTCGTGGTGGGGGTGAAGATCGGCTCCGGCAGGCGCTCGGACTCGAGCAGCCCGGCCGGAAGCTCGATCCCGGAGACCCTCCCGCTCGCCTGGTAGTCCTTCCAGCCGGACCCGGTGATGTACCCGCGCACGACGCACTCCACCGGGAGCATCTGCAGCCTGCGCACGACCAGCGCCCGACCCAGCTCGGACGCGGGCACCCCGTCGGAGGCCGAGAGCAGGTGGTTGGCGACGATCTGCCGCGTCTTTTCAAACCAGAAGACCGACAGCCCCGTCAGCACCTTCCCCTTGTCGGGGATCGGCGTCGGATGGACCGCGTCGTAGGTGGAGATGCGATCGCTGGCCACCATCAGCAGACGACCGGAGGGGCCGTCGGGGCCGTCCCGGGAGTCCAGCGCGTACATCTCGCGGACCTTCCCGCTGGCGATTAGGGGCAGGTCGGCGAGCGTGGTCACGTGGCGCGATCCTACCAGCGCGATCGGCCGCCCCTCAGGCGATCTGCTCGAGCCGCCCGAGGATCTCCGGGGCGTGGGCCACGTACGGGGAGTAGTCGAAGATCGCCTCCAGGGACAGGCCCTGCGCGCGGGGGTCGGCGGCGAGCAGCTCGCGCAGCCCCACGTCCTCCTCCCAGGCCCTCTGCGCCAGCTCCTGCACGACGCGGTAGGCCTCCTCGCGGGTGCGCCCGGCGGCGACGAGGGCGAGCAGCACCCGCTGGGAGAACAGCGCCCCTTTCGTCAGCTCGAGGTTGGAGCGCATCCGTGCGCTGTCCACAGTCATGCCCTCGACGAGCGCGATCGCCTGGTGCTGGAGATAGTCCAGGAGGATCGTCGAGTCGGGCAGGACGATCCGCTCGACCGACGAGTGGGAGATGTCGCGCTCGTGCCACAGGGCGACGTCCTCGAACCCCGCCTGGGCGTTGCCCCGCAGAACCCGGGCGAGACCGGCGATCTGCTCGCTCTTGATCGGGTTGCGCTTGTGGGGCATCGCCGAGGAGCCCTTCTGGCCGGTGCGAAACGGCTCCTGCAGCTCGCGGACCTCGGTGCGCTGAAGATGGCGGACCTCGGTCGCGAAGCGCTCGAGCCCACAACCGGCGAGAGCGATCGCCGAGAGCACCTCGGCATGGCGGTCGCGGGGTACGACCTGGGTCGAGACGTCCTCGCGCTCGAGCCCGAGGCGGGCCAGAACCCGCACCTCGAAGTCGGGGCTGGTCGCCGCGTAGGTGCCGACCGCGCCCGACAGCGCGCCGACCGCGGCCTGGGAGAAGGCCCGTTCGAGGCGGAGGGAGTTGCGGTGGGCCTCGAAGGCAAAGCCCGCGAGCTTGATCCCGAAGGTGGTGGGCTCGGCGTGGATGCCGTGGGTCCGCCCGACACACAGCGTGTACATGTGCTCCTTTGCCCTCGCGGCCAGCGCCTTCACCAGCGCCGAGGCGCCGGCGAGGATCTCATGGCCGGCTGCGGCCAGCTGCACCGCGAGGGCGGTGTCGAGCACGTCGGAGGAGGTCAGCCCGTAGTGGATCCACCGGCCGGACTCGCCGGCGGAGGCGGCGAGCACGTCCACGAACGCCGCCAGGTCGTGCTCGGTGACACGCTCGCGCTCCTGGACCTCGGCCACCGTGAAGCGCGCCGCCCGGATCGCCTGGAGGTCCTCCGGCGACGGGCCCGCGTCGCCGAGCAGGCCCGGCAGCTCCTCGCACGCGGCCACCTCCACCAGTCGCCAGGCCTCCATGCGCGCGTCGTCGGTCCACAGGCTGCCGAGCGCTGGGCGGGTGTAGCGGGCAATCACCGCTGTTGATTATCGCCGCCGGCCGTGCCCGTCCGCGGCGAGGCACCCGGTCCGTTGCCCACCAGGGCGCGGATGCACGGGTGCGCGCCCCTCAGCACGCGAGGATCAACGCCGCGAGGATCGCGGCGTTGCGCGGATTGTCCAGCCCCACGCAGGCGACGGGCACGCCCGGGGGCATCTGCACGATCGACAGGATCGCATCGAGCCCGCCGGCGGCCGACAGCCGCCCGGAGAGCGGCACGCCGATCACGGGCAGATCGGTGTGGGCGGCGATCGCCCCGGGGAGGGCGGCGGAGATGCCGGCACCGGCGATGATCACCCGCAGCCCTCGCAGGCGGGCGTTCTTGGCGTACTCGGCGACCAGGTCGGGTTCCCGATGGGCCGACATCACCCGCACCTCGTGCAGGATCCCCCGCTCTTCGAGCTCCCGGACCGCCTTCTCCATCGTCTCCATGTCGCTCTTGGAGCCCATCACCACGCCCACCCGCGGGGCGTCGACATCGATGTCGTCGAGCTCGGCCTGGACCTCGGCCTCGTCGAGAGGCTCGGGCACGAGCGAGATGCCGTGGGCGCCCGAGGGACGTCCCTCCTGCGACGAGCACTCCGAGTCCCCCCGACCGCCGTCGGCCACGGTCGTCTCATCGATCCCGGTCGCCCTCCCTTCCCCACCCATGTCCGTCGGCGTCACAGCGACGCGATGAAGTCGTCGATCGGGATCGCCGCAAGCGTCTCGTAGCGGCCCGTCCCCCGGGAGCCGAGCTCGAGCGACACACGCGCCATCGTGCCCTCGTCGGGCGCCTCGATCACCGAGATGAAGTCCACGTGCCCGAGCGTCGCCCACTGTGCCTTGACGGTGGCGCCGAGCTGTTCCACCTCCTTGTTCACCTCGCGGATCCTCTGGGGGTTGTTCTTGACCGTCTGCACGCCCTCGGGTGTGAGGGTCGAGAGCATGATGTATGTGGGCATGGCTTTGCTCCTCCGTCGGTCTTGGGTCGAGCCGTCGTCTACCGGACGGAGGCGATCGCCCGACGCTCTTCTCCGTAGGGGTCTCAGGCGAGAGACTAGCTCCGAGCCCGGCCCTCCGGCTGCGCGGGCCACCCGCATTCGCAGGGCCCGAGCTCCCCGACTCGTGGCGAAGGGCCCGCCCGCTACGCCGCGGCCGTGCGCTCGCGCTCCGCGCCATCGGCGGTGACGTTCTCGAGCGCCAGTTCCCCGTCCACCGCATCCACGCGCACGCTGTCCCCCGAGTGGATCTCTCCCGAGAGCAGGGCAAGCGCCAGGCGGTCGGTCAGCTGCTTCTGGATCACCCGGCGAAGCGGACGGGCGCCGTAGGCAGGGTCGTAGCCGAGATTTCCGAGCAGCTCCTTGGCCTTGTCGGTCAGCGTCACCTCGACCCCCCGCTCGGCGACCCGTGCGAGCACGTTGGCGACCTGCAGCTCGACGATCTCCGACAGCTGCGCCCTCGTGAGGCTTTCGAAGCGGACGATGTCGTCGAGGCGGTTGATGAACTCCGGCTTGAAGTGCTCGAGCAGCGCGCTGCGTA
>DATFZP010000185.1:0-2091 GCA_035314405.1 Solirubrobacteraceae bacterium
GAGGCCGCCGGCGCCGAGCAGCAGCACCTTCGCGTCGAGCAGCTTCTGCTGGCCCTCCGTCCCGATCTCCGGGATCAGCAGGTGGCGGGAGTAGCGGTCCCGCTGCTCGGCGCTGAGCGCCCGCGGGATCTCGACCTCGTAGCCGCGGTCCTTCCACAGGGCGATCCCGCCCTTCATCGAGCGGACGTGCTCGTAGCCGAGGTCCTCGCTGAGGGTGCGGGCGGCGTACGCCGAGCGCTGGCCCGAGGCGCAGTAGAGGATGACCTGGGTGCTCCGGTCCGGGACGACGCCTTCGATGCGTGACTCGAGGTGACCGCGGGGGACGCTGCGGGCGCCGGGGATGTGGCCCGTGGCGAACTCTTCGCTGCCGCGGACGTCGACGATCCAGACGCCCTCCTCGAGCAGCTCGTGGACCTCCGAGGGATCGACCTCGTCGATCTGGCTCTTCACTTGGCGGAGCAGCTCCGCACCCGAAACGCTCATCTCGAAACTCCTAAACCACGGTCGGGATTTATAGACTTCAAAAAGTGTAGCGCCATCGAGCCCTCCTCTGAAGGGCCGCCGGCGGCGCATCTGCTTGTCTAGTCTGGCGCGATGGACAGGCCTAGACCGAGCCCCCGTGCGAGGGCCGTGGGTGGCGCCGGAGCAGCCGCCCGAGCCCTCGCGATGCTCACCGCGGTGGCCCTCCTCGGCGGCTGCGGCGGGGGGTCGGCGAACGCGGTCGCGCCGACCACGCCGACCAATGCGGCGCAGGAATTCGCGGGGGCGCCGCTGCCGGGGAACGTGCCCGCGCCATCCTTCGAGCTCACCGACGTGGATGGCGGAAGCGTCACGCTCGCGGACTCCCGCGGTCAGGTGACCGTGCTCGCCTTCCTCGACTCGACCTGCAGGGCGTGTGTGCTGATCGCCCAGCAGATACGGGGGGCGCTCGACCAGCTGCCCCATCCACCGCCCGTGCTGATCGTGAGCGTCGACCCCGCCCTCGACACCCCCGCCCGGGTCGCGGCGTTCCTCGCCCAGACGGGGCTGAGCGGGCGGGTCAGCTACCTCGTCGGGCCGGACCGGGCCCTCGCGGCCACGTGGCGGGACTACCACGTGCGCACGCCTGCATCCGGCGAGGCCGCCTTCGAAAGCGGCGCCCCGGTGCTCCTGATCGACCCTCTCGGCCGCGAGCGGGTGATCTTCCAGGAGGAACAGCTGACGCCCGAGGGCCTGGCCCACGACATCGGGACGCTGCAGAGGGGTTGATACCCTAGCTGCCAGGTAGGAAATCTGGCGACGATGTTCTCAACCAAGGCCGAGTACGGCATACGCGTGATGGTCGAGCTTGCTCGGGGCACGGGTGGAGAGCCCGTTCCCCTGGCTGAGATCGCCGAGCGCGGGGGGCTTCCCCTCGCCTACCTCGAGCACCTCGTGGCCCGGCTGCGCAAGGCCGACCTGGTGACGTCCCGGCGTGGATCGCGGGGCGGCTACATGCTCGCCCGCCCGGCCGCCGAGATCACGATGGCCGAGGTCGTCGAGGCGCTGGAGGGCTCGATCGCCCCGATCGAGTGCATCTCCGAGGCGGCCGACGGCTCGATCGTCTGCGCCCGCGAGTCCGATCGCGATCACGCCTGCCCGACCAAGCTGCTGTGGACACGGGTGCGCATCTCGATCATCGCGACGCTGCGCGAGACGACGCTGGCCGACCTGCTGATAAGCCCCGCGCTGGCGCCAGCAGCCCTGCAAATCGAACCCCTCACGACCGGAGCCTGATCACAGAACATGGCGGACCTAGAGATAAGAGACCTGCACGTGCGCACCGAGGAGCGCGAGATCCTGCGCGGAGTCGACCTCGACATCAACAGAGGCGAGATCCACGCCTTGATGGGCCCGAACGGCTCGGGCAAGTCGACGCTGGCGAACACGCTGATGGGCCACCCCTCCTACGAGATCACCGAGGGCTCGATCGCCTTCAAGGGCGAGGACATCACCGAGGCCGAGCCGCACGAGCGCGCCAAGGCGGGGCTGTTCCTCGCCTTCCAGTACCCGGTGTCGATCCCGGGCGTCTCGGTGGCCAACTTCCTTCGCATGGCGATCAACGCCAAGCGC
>DATFZP010000186.1:0-4392 GCA_035314405.1 Solirubrobacteraceae bacterium
GTGGCCCAGCCCGGCGTCACCGAGGTCCACGACCTGCGCGTGTGGGAGGTGACGAGCGGCTTCCCGGCCCTGTCGGCCCATGTGCTCGTCTCTGCGGATCGCAACTGCCATGCCGCGCGCCGCCAGCTCGAGGGGGTGCTGCACGAGCGCTTCGGCCTGGACCACACGACCCTCCAGGTCGATCACGAGGGCGGTGAGCTGCTGGAGATCGCGCCCCGGGCGATCGGCTCCGAGCGCCCCTAGCCGGCTCCGAGCACCCGTAGTCGGCTCCGAGCACCCGTAGTCGGCTCCGACGCCCCCGGCGGAGCCGCTCGAGGGCCACATGCGCCGAGCCTGGGCCGTGGCCCTCACAGACGCGCCCGCGCCTGCCGATACTGCAATAGCCACACTCGATCGCTCTTTTTGTACATCTGGCGGGTTCTCGGGGTAGGACGGGTGGCCCCACTTCGTGAACCGTCCAGGCAGGTACGGACGTATCTGTTGTCGAAGGATCCTGCACGAAACGCTCCGAAACGGATGATTGACAACGCAACTATCGCGTCGTATAATTCCGACTCCAAGCATCGGATTAGAAAGACGCCCATGTCACACTCCCCCACAGACACAACCCTCACGCACGACCCGACGGTCTCCGTCCCGGACGGGGACGCGGCTGTCGACGCCCTCGTGGAGGACCAGCCGGCTGCCGCCCCCGAGCGGCTCGACAGCCCGATCGAGCGGGCCGACACGAGCACCCCTGACACCTTCATCCCGGAGTCGGTCGACCAGCTCCTGGCCCACTCGCGGCGCTACCCCCTGCTCACCCCCGCCCAGGAGATCGACCTCGCCCAGCGGATCGAGCGGGGCGACCTGCACGCCAAGGAACTGCTCGTCAACTCCAACCTGCGACTCGTCGCGTCCAACGCCCGGCGCTACCAGAACCAGGGCCTGCCTCTCGCGGACCTCGTCCAGGAGGGCATGCTCGGCCTGATTCGCGCCAGCGAGAAGTTCGACTGGCGCAAGGGATTCCGCTTCTCGACCTACGCGACCCTGTGGATCAGGCAGGCGATCCAGCGCGGCCTGGAGAACTCCGGGCGCACCATCCGCCTGCCCGTCCACGTGGCCCAGCGCTCGCGGAAGGTCGGGCGCGTGGAGCGCGAGCTGTCGGTGCGCCTCGGGCGCGAGCCCACGCTCGACGAGCTGGCCGAGGAGACCGGACTGCCGATCGATCAGGTCGAAGAGGTCCGCCACCAGCGTGCGGCGCTCGTGAGCCTCGACCAGCAGATCGGCGAGGACGGCGACACTGCGCTCGGCGACCTGCTCCCCTCCGACGCAGAGGCGCCGGAGCAGACGGCGTGGGACAACGAGCGCGAGCGGATCGTCCACGAGGCGATCTCCCAGCTGCCTGAAACCGAGCGCAAGGTGCTGACCCTGCGCTTCGGGACGGGCCGGGAGGAGCCCCAGACGCTGACCGCGATCGGCAAGCGGCTCGGGTTCTCCGCCGAGCGGGCCTCGCAGCTCGAGCAGCGGGCCTTGAAGAAGCTCGCCGAGTCGCCCGAGCTCGCGGCGCTGCGCGAGGCGGCCTAGACGCTCTAAGCTGATCCCCGGTGGCGCCCCGACGCCCGGGAGGAGGCAGGCGGATGACGAGCAGGTCGCTGTGGGAGCAAACGGTCGAATGGACGATCGCGGTCGGTGAACGCGTGCTGGCGCCGGTCGAGCGCTTCATCGGCCGGCGCTCGCTCGTGGGCGACGCGACGTTCTTCCCGGTTGAGAGCTTTCCGTGGGTGGCCCACATCGAGGAGAACTGGACGGTCATCCGCGAGGAGCTCGAACGCGTCCTCGAGGACCACTCGGCGCTGCCCAACTTCCAGGACATCTCCAAGGATCAGATCGAGATCACCGACGACGACCGCTGGAAGACGTTCTTCCTGTACGGCTACGGCTTCACGGCGAAGCTCGGCACCGAGATGTGCCCGCGGACGGCGGCCCTGATGCAGGAGATCCCGGGGATGACGACGGCGATGTTCTCGATCCTCTCCCCCCGCAAGCACATCCTCGACCACCGCGGCCCCTACAAGGGCGTGCTCCGCTATCACCTCGGGCTGATCGTCCCCGAGGATGCCGAGGCCTGCCGCATCAGGGTCGGCGAGGACGTCAGGCACTGGGTGCAGGGCAGGAGCCTCATCTTCGACGACACGTTCAATCACGAGGTCTGGAACGACACCGACGAGACCCGCGTGGTGCTGTTCGTCGACGTGCTGCGCCCGCTTCCGCGGGCCGAGTCGGCGCTGAACCGGGCGATCGTCAAGGCGATCGGCCTGTCCCCCTTCGTGCTCGACGCCAAGCGCAACCAGGAGGCCTGGGAAGCCCGCTACCTGGAGCGCCGGCGCGCTCGGGATGCCCCCGGGCAGGCTGCGCCGACGATCGGGTGAGCGGCTGCCGGGCCAGATGGCCGACGCCAGATTCTCGGTTCTCGCGGCGCTCGCGTGCCTGATCGTCACCGTTCTGAGCGCGGTCAGAGGCGCGTGGGCCCCGTCCGTCGTGTTCGCCCTGCTCACGGCGGGCTTCCTCGCGCGGGGCGCCGACAGCTATCGACGGCGGTGATCCTCCGTGGGGCGAGGCTGACACGATGCGGAGAAATCCCCGACGAACAGGGCCTCCGCGGGGCCTGTGAGCGCCATAAGAGAAACCTCGAGCAATATTCACTAGGGTTATGGAAGGGCGCTCGCCGGCCCCCCTGGCGAGAAGGCCCACTGGGGACCGCCCCGTGTCGTCTCCCCGACCTCGCTCGGGGTGGCTTAGAGCGCCGGGGCGGTCCCTGCATTTGAGCTGCGCCTCGCCCCCGCTCTGCCCCGAGGCGCTTGCGCGGCTTGTGTGGCTCGAGCACAGGCTGCCCGACGTGGGAGCTCCAGTCTGTACGTCACGGAGGCTCGGACTCAGATGTTCGAGACGTTCAGGCCCGTGCCCTGCAGGAGGGTGTTGGCCCTGGCGTTGAGCATCGACTACACGCATGGACGTGAGTCGGCGTCCGAGAGACGACCGTTCGGAATGACCTCAGTGTCCGGCGACGCGCAACTGGATCGTCTCGTTCCGGGACAGTGGGCTTCCAGGCGCGGGGTGCTGTGCGACCACTCGTCGCAGCCCTCGGGCGGTTCCTGCCGCTCGTATCTGGCCGTGGAGGCCCCACAGGCTCAGCGCATTTCTCGCGTCCTGCGGCGAGAAGCCGATGAACCGCGGCGCGTACCCGACATCGGGGGGCACGGGGACCCGGGATGGACTTGGGACGCCGCTGATCGCCCGACCGCCGAGGGGTAGCGAGAGCGGAACGTTCCACTGCCCGATGCGCGCAATCGCTGGACACACCACGCCGGGCTGCTCGGGGGGTTCTTCTTTTTTTTGCACGCGAATCGACACGGTCGTCGGTGTTTCATGCACTGTGGTCTCAAGGGCGGGCCCTTCGCAGCCGCCGTACTCATAGACCACGATGAGTGAGCGTTCGCGTGGACCGACCGCCGTGACCGCCCATTCCACTGCTTCCGTGCCTGGTTCTGACGCCGACATGCCCGTCGCGCTCGCTGCGGGAGACCAGCCCGGCAGCGAAACGAGGGCGGTGCACGCGACGGCGAGCACCACGACCCCGGCCGAAGTGCGGTTAGCCAGCCGCTGCCAACTGGCGCGAGCCATGCCTACAGTTAGATGCTCGCCTGCCATTGGCCCAGTGGGAGTGTTTTTGACGCCCAAGCGTTGAGCATCGTGAACTCGCCCGTGAGGATCAGCACCCCGAGGACGATCATGACCGCACCGCCGACCGCGATGATCACGGGGAAATGGCGCTTGACGACGGACAGCGCCAGGGTCATCCGCTCGAACGCGAGCGCGATCAGGAGGAACGGGATCGCCAGGCCCGCGGAGTAGAAGGCCAGCAGCAGCGCGCCGTGGGCGGCGGAGCTGGAGATCGCCGCCTGGGTGAGGATCGCGCCGAGGGTGATGCTCGTGCAGGGGGTCCAGGCGATCGCGAAGGCGGCCCCGGCGAGCACCGGTCCTCCGCGACCGGCCAGGCGGAGCAGCCCCTCGGGGTGCCACTCCCGGTTGAAGAACGCCACGAACGGCGTGGACAGGAAGATCAGCCCCATCACGATGATGACAACCCCGCCGATCTGCTCGAGCGCGTGTTTGTGGGCGTTGAGCGCGGAGCCGATCACGGTCGCGCTCATTCCCAGCAGGATGAAGATCGCGGAGAAGCTTCCGATGAACAGCAGGCTCGGGACGAGCACCCTCCGAGCGCCGACGCCGTCGCTGAGGTCCGTCGGGGTGACCCCGATCACCGTCGAGAGGTAGCCAGGGACCAGCGGCAGCACACACGGCGAGAGGAACGAGACGAGGCCAGCGGCCAGCGCCAGCGGTATGCCGACA
>DATFZP010000187.1:0-4082 GCA_035314405.1 Solirubrobacteraceae bacterium
TCCGCGCCCCGCTGATGGCCGCCGGCAGCGCGGCGGGGAGCTCGGCGAAGCGGAAGGCCTGCCAGCGGGAGGCATCGAGGGTGCGCATCAGCTTCGGCTGCTCGGGGTCCACTCCGGCGAGCCCGTCGACGGTGGTGACGAGAATCGGGAAGAAGCAGATGAGGGCGATGACGAGCAGCTTGGGGAACATCCCGAAGCCCCACCAGAACACGAGCAGGACCCCGATCACCGGGATCGGCAGCGCCTGGGAGCCGACTGCCAGGGGGTAGACCGCGCGGCGGATCGGCGGCGAGAGGTGGATCGCCACGGCCAGCCCGAAGCCCGCGGCGAGGGCGAGGCCCAGCCCGAGCACGACCTCCTCGGCCGTCACCGCGAAGTTCCTCCACACCAGCGTCCGGTTCCCCCACAGCGCCTCGGCGACCGCGTGGGGCGCCGGCAGCAGGGCTTCTTCGACGCCGGCGAGGTCCACGTAGGCCTCCCATGCCCCCACCAGCAAAGCCGCCAGCAGCAGCGCCGGGAGGGCGCGGGACAGGCTCCGCCTCACCTGATCCGGCCGATCTGCAGGGCTTGCAGCGCGCGCTCACGGAGCGCGACGACCTCGCCGTCGGTCCGTCCCCGGGGGCGTTCGAGGCCGATCTCGAGCTCCTCGATCACGCGTCCGGGCCGGGGCGAGAGGACGATCACGCGGTCGGCGAGCACGATCGCCTCCTCGACGTCGTGGGTGACGAGCAGGACGGTGCGGGGCTCGCGGGCAAGGGTCCCCTCGAGCCACTCCTGCATCTCCGCCCGGGTGAGGGCGTCGAGCGCCCCGAAGGGCTCGTCGAGACATAGCACGGGCTTGCCCGAGAGCAGCGTGCGCATGAACGCCACCCGCTGGCGCATCCCCCCCGACAGCTCGCTCGGGCGCGCCTGCTGGAATCCGTCGAGGCCCAGCTCCCCGAATAGCGACGCGGCCCTGCGACGGGCCTCGGGGCGGGGCACCCGGGCGACGCGCAGCGAGAGGGCGGCGTTGTCGAGCGCGCTCAGCCACGGCAGCAGCAGGTCGCGCTGGGCCATGAGGACGGCTGGGGGGGACTCCAGCAGGCCCCGGTCGGGGGACTGCAGCCCGCAGATCAGCTCGAGCAGGGTCGACTTGCCGCACCCGCTCGGACCGACCACCGCTACGAGCTCCCCCGACTCGGCCTGCAGCGAGACGTCGGCGAGCGCCTGCACGCTCGCCCCCCCTCGACCGCGGTAGGCGCGGGCGACGCCCCGCAGGAGGATCCCCCCGCCGCCGTCGCCCTGTGCGGGAGACTCCTCGGCGCGAGCTTGCAGTTCGGTTGTCACTTCGCTCCCTTCGCGGGCATTACCCCACAGGTTCTAAGGGTCGGCGCCGGTGGAATCTCTTCCCGTGCGCCATCTCAGCCGGCCTTGCCGCCAGCACCCCTGGTCAGGACTCTCCAACAGGGCGTGATGCTAGCGCGACGCGGCGGTCACCGGCCGCGTCAAGGCCCGCACGAAGTCCTCGAGCTGGGGAGTCGTCCAGCACTCGAAGGCTGTGCAGTACTGCTCGTAGGCAGCGATCACCGAGTCGCCGTAGTTCCAGTACAGGCGCGGCTCGGGGTTCAGCCAGAAGGTCCGCCCCGCGCGGGCGGCGATCTGGGCGAAGGAGTCCGCGCGTGGGTCGCGACCGTTGGTGCGGGCGTCCCCGAGCACGATCACCGTCGCGCGGGGATGCAGGTCGTCCTCGACCTGCTCCAGGAACTCCGACCAGACCCGTCCGTAGTCGGTGTAGCCGGAGATGTCGGCGACGCCCGCGTCGCCGGAGATGCGTTCGCTGACCGTCTTGAAGTTGCGCTCGTGTTCGAAGATGTCGGTGACCTCGGAGATGCGCTCGATGAACACGAACGAGCGCATCTTGCGGAAGGTGTCGTGGAGCGCGTGGAGCACCGACAGGAAGAACACCGAGGCCGAGGTCACGCTGGTGGAGACGTCACACAGGACGTAGATCTCCGGACGGCGGGGTCGTCGCGGGCGGAACTTGAGCTCGACCGGCACGCCTCCCGTCTGCAGCGATGCGCGCATCGTCCGGCGGACGTCCACGTGGGCGTGGCGACGGTGGCCGCGCGCCTGCAGCCCCTGGGTGGCCAGCCGCCGGCGCAGCTGCGCCACCACCCTGTGCACCGCCGCGAGGTCGGCGAGCGGGCCCGAGGGGAGAGCCCGGTCGAGCTCCCCCAGCGGCCGCGCCGGGGGAAGGCTGCCGGTGCGCTCGACCTGGGAGCGTTCGAGCTCCCGCCGCAGCAGCGCCTCGAAGCGGCGCAGCGACTCCCGCGGCAGGCCGTCGCGACGGGGGTCCCCGGGGGGCAGCTCGGGCTGGGGCTCGGCGCGCAGGCCGAGCGCCCGGCGGATGCGCTGAACGTCCACCCCGATCACCCCGGAGCCCTCCTGGCGGCGGGCGAAGGCTGCGATGGCCATGCGGGCGAGGTCCCGCATCGCCCCCTCCGAGCCGTCGCGCAGCGCGGCTGCGATCTGCTCCCGAAGCGCCTCGAGGTCCTCCTCGGAGAGCTCGGAGAGCCCCGTCTGATCGTCCTCCCGGACCCCCTCCCGGGCGGCCGCTATCTCGACCGCACGAAAGAAGAAGCGCTCGAACACCAGCTCGAACACGCGACGGTCCTCCTGGCTCTTGGCCAGGGTCGCCGCGAGCGCCTCGCGGAAGTCCTCCTGCGAGGTCCAGCTGATCTCGCGCAGGACCTCGAACGCGTCGAGGATCTCCGAGGTCCCCACCGCGAGCCCTTCGCTGCGCAGCTCTTCGCCGAGCTCCAGCAGCCGCGCCGGCAGGCCCTCCGGCGGCGCGTCAGGCGACATCGGCGGGTGAGCGGAGCTTCAGGCCCACGCGGTCCCCGACCACGTCCATGTCGGTGCGGTGCTTGACGATCACCGACATCGTCTCCATGAACGTCTCGGAGTCGATGTCCTGGACGCCGAGCAGCAGCAGCGCCCGCGCCCAGTCGATCGACTCGGCTATCGACGGGGGCTTCTTGAGGTCGAGCTCCCGCACCATTCCCACGACCTCGACGAGGCGACGGGCCACGGTCTCGGAGAGGTCGGGTGCGTGCAGGCGGACGATTTCCAGCTCGTGCTCGAGTGCCGGGTAGTCAAGCCACAGGTACAGGCAGCGCCGCTTCAGCGCCTCCGTCAGCTCGCGGGAGTTGTTGGAGGTCAGCAGCACGATCGGATGCGTCCGGGACGCGACCCGACCGAGCTCGGGGATCGAGATCTGGAAGTCGGAGAGGACCTCGAGCAGCATCGCCTCGAACTCCTGGTCGGTCTTGTCGATCTCGTCGATCAGCAGCACCACCGGCTCCTCGGAGGCGATCGCCGTCATCAGCGGCCGGGCGAGCAGGAACTCCTCGCCGAAGATGTCCTCCTGGACCGCGTCCCAGCCGGTGTCCGAGGCCTCGGCCTGGATGCGCAGCAGCTGCTTGCGGTAGTTCCACTCGTACAGTGCCTTGGCCTCGTCGAGACCCTCGTAGCACTGCAGGCGCACGAGCTCCCTGCCGAGATGGCGGGCGAGCGCCTTGGCCAGCTCCGTCTTGCCCACCCCCGCCGGTCCCTCGACCAGCACGGGCTTGCCCAGCTTGGTCGCGAGGTAGGAGACGAGCGCGGTGGACTCTCCCGGCAGATAGCCCACCGCCCGCAGGCCCTCGGCGAGTTCTGCGACGGAGGCGGGCGCCGAGGATCGGGGGCTGGGCATCGTCTCCGCAATGATAGGCCCCCGCTGCTCGCGCGAGGGTGCACCTTCCAGCCCGGCGGCCCGCCGAAAGCGGCCCGAGAGGACCGAGCGCTCAGTCGCCGCGGGTTGGCGGGTCCTCGAAGGAGAGCTGCTCGGGCGGGGCGGGAGGGTATTGCCCCCGTCCCTGCGCGGGGATCGGGGCCGAGCGCCGTCGTTGCGCGGGGGAGCGCGCCTGGGCGGCCGGGCGGACCTCGCCGTCGGCGAACGGTTCCTCGGCCGCAAACGGCTCCTGGAAGGCGCCGGAGGCGCCGGGAGCGCGGCGGGTGCGCTCCCGGGATCGGCGCTCGCGGGAGCGGGTCAGCGGCGGCCC
>DATFZP010000188.1:0-4716 GCA_035314405.1 Solirubrobacteraceae bacterium
CAAGCCAGTGCCGAGCCTATCAGTGCCGCTGCATTCGGGTCCGCATCTGCCAAAAGTAGTCAGCGCTACTGTTTACTTTGCCGCCGTCCTGCGATAGCGTCGCCGCACACCGCCGCCGCACACCCAAACAAGGAGACCGCCCGACATGGCCGCGACCGCCGAGAGCGTCTTGAAGCCTGACTTCCAGGCCGCCCGCAAGCACTTCATCTTCAACGACGAGCACGAACAGCTGCGCGAGTCGATCACCAACTTCGCGATCAAGGAGCTCGCACCCCACGCGGAGGAGTGGGAGGAGACCACCTTCCCCGACTCCGTCTTCCGCCGCATGGGAGAGCTCGGGTTCCTCGGTCTGGACAAGCCGGAGAAGTACGGCGGGCAGGGGGGCGACTACTTCAGCGCGATGGTCCTCGCGGAGGCGATCAGCAACGCCAACTCCGGCGGTCTGGCGATGGGGATCGCCGTGCAAACGGACATGGCGATGCCCCCGATCCTCGCGTTCGGCACCGAGGAGCAGAAGCAGCAGTGGGCGGTCCCTGCGATCAAGGGGGAGAAGATCCTGTGCCTCGGCATCACCGAGCCCGACGCCGGCTCGGACGTCTCCGGCATCAAGACCCGGGCCGTTCGCGACGGGGACGAGTTCGTGATCAACGGCTCCAAGACCTACATCACCAACGGCCACCGGGCGGACGCGATCGTGCTCGTGACCAAGACCGACCCCGACGCCGGCTACGACGGCTTCACCCTGTTCCTCGTACCGATGGACAGCCCCGGGGTGATCCGCGAGAAGAAGCTCGTGAAGCTCGGGATGCACGCCTCCGACACCGCCCTGCTGGCCTTCCAGGACGTCCGCGTCCCGGCCTCGGCGATGCTCGGCGAGGAGGGCAAGGGCTTCTACCACATCATGTGGGAGCTCCAGGGCGAGCGCATGATCGGCGCCGCCGGCAGCGTCGCCGGGGCCCAGAAATGCTTCGACCGCACCCTCGAATACGCCAAGGAGAGGGAAGCCTTCGGCAAATCCATCGGCCACTTCCAGGTGATCCGCCACAAGTTCGCCGAGATGGCCACCAAGATCGAGTCCGCCCGCCAGCTCGTCTACGTCACCGCCTGGCGGTTCGCCAACGGCGAGTACCCCGTGCGGGAGATCTCGATGGCCAAGCTCCACTCCGCCCGCGTCGCCTGCGAAGTCGCCGACGAGTGCATCCAGATCCACGGAGGCGCCGGCTACATGAGGGAGTACGGGGTCGAGCGGGTGTGGCGGGACATGCGCCTGAACCGCATCGGCGCCGGCACCGACGAGATCATGCTCGAGGTGATCGGGCGCTCGTATGGGCTGTAGGCCGGGCAGGGCTCGGCAGGCCCGCGGTGAGGCCGGTCGCACGAGCCCCCTCGCGGGGAGCTAGCGAGATTGCCTCCAAGTCCACCCTTCACCGAGGAGCACGAGGAGCTCCGCGCATCCGCACGAGGGTTCATCGAACGGGAGCTCGCCCCCCACGCCGAGCGGTGGGAGGAGGAGCGGTGGTTCCCCGACGAGGTGTTCGGCAAGCTCGCCGCGCAGGGCCTCCTCGGGCTGAAGTACCCCGAGCAGTACGGGGGGCAGGGGGGCGACTACCTCCACGAGGCCGTGCTGTGCGAGGAGATGGCCCGCACGGGCTCCGGTGGCACCGCGGCAGGGATCGGAGCCCACATCAACATCGCCACCCCACCGATCTGGAAGTTCGGCACCGAGGAGCAGAAGCAGCGCTACCTCGCTCCAGCGATCCGGGGTGAGCTGATCGGGGCCCTCGGGATCACCGAGCCGGGGGCCGGCTCCGACGTCGCCGCCACCAGCACCCGAGCCGAGCGGGTGGACGGCGGGTTCGTGGTGAACGGGGAGAAGACCTTCATCACCAACGGCGTCCGCGCCCACTTCATCGTCACCGCCGTGAGGACCACCAAGGAGGGCGGCCATCACGGCATCTCCTTCCTGATCGTCGATCGCGGCGAGGGGGTCAGCTCCTCGGCGCTGCACAAGCTCGGCTGGCACGCATCGGACACCGCCACGATCAGCTTCCAGGACGTGTTCGTTGCAGAGGAGAACCTCCTCGGCCCCCTCAACGAGGGCTTCAAGCTGATCATGGCCAACTTCCAGTGGGAGCGCCTGGCGATGGCCCTCGGCGCCGTCAGCGCGATGGCTCTCGCGTGGGAGCGCACCGCCGCCTTCGCCCGCGAGCGACAGGCCTTCGGCCGGCCCCTCACAGGCCATCAGGCGATCCGCCACAAGCTCGCCGACCTCGCCACATCCGTGTACACGTGCCGCTGCGTGACCTACGACGCTCTCCGCCGGTTCGTCTCCGGCGAGGACCCCCTCGCCGAGGTCACGATGGCCAAGCTCCTGACCCAGCGCGCGTCCTTCGAGCTGATGGACGAGTGCCTCCAGATCCACGGGGGAGCCGGCTACATGAGGGAGTACGTGATCGAGCGCGCCGCCCGCGACGCCCGCCTCGGCCCGATCGGCGGGGGCACCGACGAGATCATGCGCGAGATCCTCGGCCGGGCCCTGTCCATCTAGGGCGTCACGGGGCGCTCCGCCGGCCCCCTCACCCCGCGGGGCCTCGCCGCGCCCGCCCAACCGACCGAGCCGGGGGCCGTATACACCCAGGACTTCGGCTTCCTCGCCACGGGGTGACGGGGGCTGCCATCGTCGGTGGTATCTTGATGGCATGCAGGTGTCAATAGATCGCGCAGGCAGGGTAGTCGTGCCGAAGCCCCTCCGGGATGAGCTCGGCCTGGCCCCCGGCACAGCCCTCGACATCGACGTCGTCGACGGGCATCTCGAGCTCTCCCCGCCGCGCCACTCGCCCACGATCGCCGACGGACCGCACGGACCGGTCCTCGCCAGGACGGGCACGCCAATTTCAGACGAGGAAGTGAGAGCCGCGCTCGAGGCATCGCGAGCGAGACGTTGACGAGAGCGGTGGACAGCAGCCTCGCGATTGCCGCGGTGCTCGCCGATCACGAGGCCCACGAGCTGGCAGAGGAAGCCCTCGCAGGGTCGCAGAGGACGATCGCCCACGTCGTCACCGAGACCTACAGCGTGTTGACCCGTCTGCCGCCACCCCACCGGCTGAACCCCGTCGACGCCGCGGACCTGATCGCCGCCAGACTCCCGCCGGCTCGGGTCACGCTGGAGGCCGAGCGCCACGCCTCGGCCCCACATGCCCTTGCGGACGCAGGAGTCAGCGGTGGCGCGACATACGACGGGCTGATCGCCCTGACGGCACTCGAACACGACCTCGAGCTTCTCTCTCGCGATCGTCGCGCTGCCCGCACCTATCGGGCGCTGGGGGTCCGCCACCAGCTCCTCGTCGGGTGATCGGAGCGGCCGGATCGGCGCCGCGTCGCCGGCGACCCACGCCGGCCGCATCCGGCCGTATATAACTTCCCCTCCCCCGACCACCACAAGGAGACCTCATGGGAGTACTCGACGGCAAAGCCGCGATCGTGACCGGCTCGGCACGCGGCATCGGACGCGCCACGGCCGAGCTGCTCGTCGCACACGGCGCTCAGGTTCTGGTCAACGACCTCGACGGAGACCTCGCCGAGCAGGCAGCCTCGGAGATCGACGGCGAGACCGCGGTGTTCGCAGGCGACCTGACCAAGCCCGGAGTGCCCGACCAGCTCGTCCAGAAGGCCGTCGACTCGTTCGGCAAGATCGACATCATCGTCAACAACGCGGGCTACACCCTCGACGCGCCGATCCACAAGATGTCCGACGAGCAATTCCAGGCGATGCTCGACATCCACACGGTCGTCCCCTTCCGGGTGATCCGCGCCGCCGCACCCCACCTGAGAGAGCCGGCCAAGATAGAGCGGCAGGAAGGTCGGGAGGTGTTCCGCAAGATCGTCAACATCTCCTCCACCTCCGGCACGATGGGCAACGCCGGCCAGGCCAACTACTCCTCGGCCAAGGCCGCCGTCGTGGGACTCACGAAAACCGTCGCCAAGGAGTGGGGACAGTTCAAGATCAACGTCAACGCCGTCGCCTTCGGCTTCATCGACACCCGCCTCACCCAGGCGAAGGTCGAGGAGAACACGATGGAGAAGGACGGGGAGACGATCCAGCTGGGGATTCCCGAGCAGCTCCGCCAGATGGCCTCGATGATGATCCCCCTGGGCCGTCCGGCAACCCCCCAGGAGGCGGCCGGCGGGGTGTTCTTCCTCTGCTCCCCCTGGTCCAACTACGTCCACGGGCAGACCCTCCACGTAACCGGCGGCGTGTTCGGGGGGATGACCGGCTGACGCCCGGCGGGGCCCGGCCGGCCGGCCGCTACCGGGAGGCGGCCGCCCCCCGCAGGTCGAGCAGGCAGCCCGAGAAGTAGGCCCCGGCGGGCGATGCGAGGTAGGCCACCAGGGCCGCCACCTCCCCCGCCGCGGTGCCCTCCCCCGGGGCGATCGTCACGGGGGTGACCCGACGTCGTGCCCACTCGATCGAGAGCGTCCTCGCGAGGTTCTCGAGGCCCGCCGTGGCGGCCTCGGCGTGGGCGCCCGCCCCCGGGCGGGGGGCGATGTAGACGATCCGCCCGCCGTCCCCGCCGGGGATGAACGCCCGCCCGAAGACCGCCCTCGTCACGCTCCAGCTCCCCTCCACGCATCTCCTCAGCCTCCCCCGCTCCACCTCGTCCCCCGCGACCGGCCCATCCACGTCCGTCGCGTACAGCCCCCCCGCGTCCACGACCG
>DATFZP010000189.1:0-2016 GCA_035314405.1 Solirubrobacteraceae bacterium
GCGCGCCGTCGACGTCCTGCGGGCCGACCACGCCGGGACGATCGTCTATGACGTCCAGTTCAGCCAGCCGACGGTGGAACGAGAAGACAGCGAGCTCTACGAAGCGATCTCCAGGGCCGGGGGCGTCGTCCTGGCGACCAGCGAAAGCGGCCCGGGCGGCGAAACCGACGTGCTCGGCGGCAACGCGAACCTCGCCCGCGCTCGAGCGACGGCCGCCGCCGCGAACTTCCGACCGAACTCGAGCGGAGTCCTGCAGAAGTACAGCTACTCGATCGGCGGCCTGAGGACGATCGCCGTCACCGCGGCCGAACATGTGAGCGGCCGCCGGCTGTCGCCAGGGGCCTTCGAAGACGGGGACGCGTGGATCGACTTTTCAGGTCCGCCCGGCACGATCCCCGCGGTCTCCTTCTCGGACCTCCTGGAAGGGCGGGTGAGACCGTCGCAGGTCGCCGGGAAGATCGTCGTGATAGGGGCGACGGCGCCGATCCTGCACGACGTCCATGCGACGTCGGTGACCTCCAGCACCGGGATGCCCGGCGCGGAAGTGCAGGCCGCCGCGATCACGACGGCGCTGCAGGGGAACCCGCTGCGCCGGGCGCCGGCATGGCTGACGCTGCTGACGATCGTGCTCGCCGGCATCGCCACCCCGCTCAGCGCCCTGGCGATGCGCCCTGCGAGGGCCCTGCTGCTGAGCCTCCTGCTCGGCGGGAGCTACCTGCTGCTCGCGCAGCTCGCATTCGAGGCCAACCTGATCCTGACCGTCACCTATCCCCTGTTCTCGCTCGGCCTCGGCACCCTCGGCGCGCTGCTCGTCGGCTACGCGGCCGAGACATGGGCCCGCCAGCTGGCGGATCGGTATGCCGTCACACTCGAGGCGAGGGTGCGGGAGCGCACGGCCGAGCTGTCGGCCACGCAGCTCGACGTGATGCTGCGGCTCGCCCGCGCCGCAGAGCTCCGCGACGAGGACACCGGTGCGCACATCGAACGGGTCGGCCGGATGTGCGAGCAGCTGGCGCTCGAGGTGGGCATGCCGGCGGCGGAAGCCGAGCAGCTGAAGGTCGCGAGCACCCTGCACGACGTCGGCAAGATCGGCGTCGCCGACGAGGTGCTGCTCAAGCGGGGGGAACTCGACGACGAGCAGTGGGCCGCGATGAGGGCCCACACACACACCGGGGCCGACCTGCTCGCCGGCTCGGACTCGCCGCTGCTGCAGATGGCGGAGGTGATCGCCCGCACGCACCACGAGCGCTGGGACGGCAGCGGCTACCCCGACGGTCTGCGGGGTGAGGAGATCCCCCTGGTGGGACGCATATGCTCCATCTGCGACGTGTTCGATGCGCTCTCCGCCCCGCGCCCCTACAAGGATTCGTGGCCGTTCGAGCAGGTCGTCGGCGAGATCGTCCGCAAGGGCGGCAGCCAGTTCGATCCCAACCTCACGCAGGCCTTCGAGCGGATCGCCGGTCGGTTCAGATGCGAGCACGAACTGGCGAGCAGGCCGCGCCGAGAGCGCGACGGCGAGCCCGGCCTCGACGTGCGGGCGGACTCCCGCGAGCCCGCCCGCATGCACTGAGCGGCGCGGCCCGGTGTAACGTTGGCCCCGTGAAGGCGCGATGGCTGCTCGGCCTGGCGGTGGCGCTCCTCGGGGCGGCGGGAGCGCTCGCGGCGGCTCCCGCCGTCGTGATGGCGAAGAGCTCCGTGCAGGCGACCGATGAAGCCTTCATCAAGGATTACACCGAGGAGATCGGCGGGAGGTTGGGGCTGACGCTCTCGCCGGCCGTGACGCTCGTGGAGGCTCCCGCCAGCCCGGCGGCCAACGGGGACACGGTGTGCCAGGACGCCGGCGGGCACGAACTCGGAGCACCCGTGCGGTGCACGATCACGATCTACGGCGGCGCACACCACTCCGAGGAGGAAGACCGGGCGGTCGTCGCCCACGAGGTCTTCCACTGCTTCCAGGCGCAGATGAGCGGCACCATCTCCCACTTCAACCACGAGGCCCCGTGGCTCGTGGAGGGC